>DATAHD010000163.1:0-2462 GCA_036263395.1 Rhizomicrobium sp.
CTTCGGTCGAGATCGCCTCGCCGTTGGCCGTCAATTCGGTCTGGAGCGGCTGCGCGTTCATTCGGTCTTCGCTGCGGCGGCGCCGCCCTCCAATGCCGACTTCATGGTGTGCCAGGCAAGCGTCGCGCACTTCACCCGCATCGGGAATGCCGACACGCCGGCCATGACGTCGAGCGTCTCGCGGTCATCGCCGGTCAGGTCTTCGGCGTCCTCGCCCTTCACAAGATGCAGGAAGCCACCCATCAGCTTCTCGGCCTCTGCCACCGTGCGGCCCATCAGCATATCGGTCATCAGCGAAGCGGAGGCCTGCGAAATCGCACAGCCCTTCCCCTCAAACGCGATGTCCGCAATGCGATCGGAGGCATCCACTGTCATATGAATCTTCACACGATCGCCACACAGCGGATTGTGCCCCTCGGCATTGTGCGTTGCCGACGGCAGCGGCCCGAAGTGCCGCGGGTGCTTGGAGTGATCGAGGATCACCTCTTGGTAAAGCTCGCGAAGAGAGTCGTCCATGGTCAGCTCAGGATGCTCCGCGCTTTCGCCAGCGCGCCGATCAGCGCGTCGATATCGGAGCGTGTGTTGTAGAGCGCGAAAGATGCGCGCGTGGTCGAGCCGACATCGAAGCGCGCCATCAACGGCTGCGCACAATGGTTGCCCGCCCGCACCGCAACGCCTTCGCGGTCGAGAATGGTGGCGAGGTCGTGGGCGTGCATGCCCTCGGTCTCGAACGACAGAATGGCGCCCTTCCCCGGCGCATCGCCGACGACGCGCAGCCAGTTGAACTGCCGCACCGCCTCACGCGCATAGGCGAGCAGATCATGCTCATGCGCCGCGATGGCTTCGCGGTCGAAGCCGTTCAGATAGTCGATGGCCGCAGCCAATCCGACGCTCTCGATAATCGGCGGTGTGCCCGCTTCAAACCGCGCCGGCGGATCGGCGTAGGTGACGATGTCCTTCGTCACTTCCTGGATCATCTCGCCGCCACCGTTGAACGGCCGCATCGCTTTCAGATGCTCGCGCTTGGCATAGAGCGCACCGATGCCGGTCGGCCCATAGAGCTTGTGGCCGGTGAAGGCGTAGAAATCGATGTCGAGGTCGCGCACGTCGATCGGCATGTGCACCGCGCCCTGACAGCCATCGGCCAGCACCGGCACGCCCTTGGCATGCGCCCGCTTCACAATCTCCTTCAGCGGCGAAATCGTGCCGAGCACATTCGACATGTGGCTGATCGCGACCAGCCTGGTCTTGCCGTTGATCGCGGCATCGACCGCATCGGCATCCAGCGAGCCGTCGTCGTTCACTTCGACCCAGCGCAGCACGGCGCCGAAGCGTTCGCGCAGGAAATGCCACGGCACGATGTTGGAGTGATGCTCCATGACGGAGACCACGATCTCATCGCCCGCCTGGATGCGCGGCATCGCCCAGGAATAGGCGACGAGGTTGATCGCCTCGGTCCCGCCCTTGGTGAAAACGATCTCGCTGCCATGCGCGGCGTTCAGGAACTTGCGCACCGTCTCGCGCGCCGCTTCGTAGCGATCTGTCGCCTTGGCCGAGAGATAGTGCACGCCGCGATGGACGTTGGCGTATTCGCTGGTGGCGAACGTATTCATCGCCTCCAGCACCTGCTTCGGCTTCTGCGCTGAGGCACCGCTGTCGAGATAGACGAGTGGCTTGCCATAGACCGTGTGCGACAGGATCTCGAAATCCTTGCGCGCCGCTTCGACGTCGAACGTCTTGATGGAGACCGGCGCGTTCATGCGGCCTCCTGCAGCGCGGCTTCAACATTGGCCCACACTTCGGCGCGGAGGTCTTCGTTCGCGATGCCGTCCAGCGCATCGGCGAGGAACGCATGAACCAGCATATTCCGCGCCTCCGGTTCCGGCACGCCACGGGCGCGCAGATAGAAGAGCGAGTCCGTGTCCAGATCGCCAACCGCGGCACCATGGGCGCATTTCACATCGTCGGCGAAGATTTCGAGCTCGGGCTTCAGATCGATCTCGGCCCGTTCGCTGAGCAGCAAGCCCTTCGCGGTCTGGCGGCTGTCGGCGCCGTTGGCACCGGGGCGCACCGTGACTTTGCCCTGATAAATCGACTTGGCCTTGCCGCCCGCAACCTTCTTGAACAGCTGCGTGCTGGTGGTGTTGCCGAAGGAATGATCCATGTGGGTCGTGACGTCGGCATGTTTGGCGTCGGTCAACACATCGACGCCGGACAAATGTGCCTCAGCCCCCTCGCCGTTCAAGACAATGTTCGCATCGACACGCGAGAGGCGTCCGCCGAAATTGGTGTAGTGGCCATTATAGGCCGCGCCCGCTTCCACAAGCACTGCAACGGTGCCGACCTGCACCGCGTCGGTCGTCGCCGCAACGCGAATGTGATCGAGACGCGCGCCGTTGCCGAGCACGAACTCCGAACCGATGTTACGGAGGCCGGTGTCGTTGCTGTTGTGATCTTCCACC
>DATAHD010000164.1:0-3749 GCA_036263395.1 Rhizomicrobium sp.
GCCGGGCGACGTTCTGCGCCTTGAAATCGAAATCATCGATCTGACCACATCGCCAAAGAGCCCGGGCCTCGGTTTCGTGAAAATGGAGTGGCGGCTCTTTACCGGCACCGGTCAGGTGGGGCTGATGATCGTGACGCCGCGCATCGCGCTCAGGAGCGCCGCATGAGCGCGCAATATTTCGAAGATATCGCGATCGGTGCGAAACGCACCTCCGGCTCCTACACCTTCACAGGAGAAGACATCATCCGTTTCGCGCAGAAGTACGATCCGCAGCCATTCCACATCGATCTGGTGGCCGCAAAGAACGGCCCGTTCGGCGAACTCGTCGCCAGCGGCTGGCACACGGTGTCGGTCTGGATGAAACTCACCATCGAAAGCCGCGCCCTCGACGGCAATGCCGGCGGCACCGTGCGCGCCGGCGTCTCGCCCGGCTTCGAAGACCTGCAATGGTCGAAACCGGTGCGGTCGGGCACGACGCTGTTCTATTCGTCGGAAGTGATCGAAAAGGTCGAACTCAAATCGCGGCCCGAATGGGGCATCGTGAAAAGCCGCAACGAAGCCCGCGACGCCGACGGCGAACTTTACATGCGTTTCATCGGCAAAGGGTTTGTCGCCCGCCGCCCGCCTGTGGAATGATAGCGGCGGAAAACAGGAGGAACTTGCCATGGCCGTCAAAGGCAAAATGACCAAGATGAAAATGAGCGATGGTGCCGAGATTGGCGTCTATCATGTCGAACCGACCGGCACGCGCCGCGGCGGCCTCGTCCTCATTCAGGAAATCTTCGGCGTCACCGAACACATCATGGAGTGCTGCGACTCCTATGCTGCCGAAGGCTATGAGGTTCTCGGCCCGGCGCTCTACGACCGCGAAGTGCCCGGCTTCCAGGCGACCTATTCGCCGGAGGACATCCAGAAGGCGATCAAGATCGCGCGCGGCGAACATCCCTTCGATCTCTCGATCAAAGACACGCAGGTCTGCATCGATGCGCTGAAGGGCAAGGGCGCGGTGTTCATCACCGGCTATTGCTATGGCGGCAGCGTAACGTGGGCGGCGGCCGGACGTTGCGAGGGGCTTGCGGCGGCGAGCGGTTTCTACGGCGGCAACATTCCGGCGATGAACGATCTAAACCCGAAGTGCCCGACGATTCTGCACTTCGGCGAGCAGGATCACGGCATCCCGATGGACGCGGTGGAGAAGGTGAAGGCCGCGCATCCCGACGTGAAGGTTTACGTCTATCCCGCGGGCCACGGGTTCAACTCGGACCGCCGCACCGACTATCACGAAGAGAGCGCGAAGCTCGCCAAACAGCGGACGCTGGATCTGTTCCGCGCCAACGGCGGCTGATCAGCGTTTCTTGGTTGCAGGTTTGCGAGACGCCGGCCGCTTGGCCGGCGTTTTCGTTTTGGCCTGGGCTTTGGCTTTCGGCGGTGGTGGTTTGCTGTGCTCCCACGCTTCGCGCAGCAGCGCCTCGAGTTCACGTTTGGAGATCCGGTCGATCTGAACGATCACGTTCGAGCGCTTGCCCCACATGTATTTCACGAAGGTCTTTGGATCGGCTTCGAGGAGGAATTCTTTGCGCTCCTCCGGCACGTTGATCCAAAGCCCGTCCGGCCGCATCACCGCAAAGATGCGCTTCTTGGTGCGATAGCCCGGCCGCCCCCAATGGTTGACTTCCGTCACACCATCGAGGGTGAGTGCGATCGCTTTCACATCGGCCGGTGTCGGCACGCTTACTCCGCCGCGACTTTCATCGGCTGGTGCGCTTTCAGGCGCGGCATCACGTCGGAGGCAAACAAACGCATGTTCGCTTCCGCCATGTCGTACGGCATGCCGGCATAGGAGAAGACGCCGGTGAACGTCTCGGCGCCGAGGCGACCGGCAAAATCCACCACCCGCTCATAGCATTGATCCGGCGTGCCCCAGATCTGCAGCGAGAGGAAGAAGTCGATCATCGCGTCCTTGCCACCCTCGGCGCGCACCATCTGCTGCATCGCGCCATAGCTCTCATAGCCCTTGGTCTTGGTCAGATGATCGCCGGCGAGTTCGTAGTGCTTCAGCACAGTCTGCCAATAGCCGCCAATGTATTCGCGCGCCATCGCTTCGGCCTTCTTCGCGTCCTTGTCGCAGAACACCCAGCCGGCCAGCACAGGTGCTGGTGCCTCCGCATGGTTCACCTTGCTGTAGATGGCGCGGTAGTTGTTCAGCTCCGTCGTCACCGCATCCCACGGCTTCTGCGGAATAATGAGAAGACCGATGCCCAGCTTCGCCATGATCTCCGACGATTCCGGCGACACCGCCGCAGCATAGGTCCGGCCCTTGAAGCTCTTGAACGGACGCGGGCGGATCTCGCGCTTCGCCTGCTTGATGATCTTGCCGTCGTATTCGCACCAGCCCTGCTCGAGGCCGGTGAGCAGCATCTCGGCGGATTCGACAAAGCGCTCACGCGCCGTGTTCTGATCGACACCGAAGCCGTCGAACTCGACGCGGCCAAGCCCGCGACCGAGACCTAGGATCATGCGGCCATTCGACTGGTGATCGACGACGCTGATTTGCTCCGCGACGCGCATCGGATCGTGCCACGGCAACACGACGACCATCGAGCCGAGTTTGATGTTCTTGGTACGCCCGGCCCAGTACGACAGGTACTGCAGCACGTCGGGGCACATCGTGTAATCGGTGAAGTGATGCTCGACGCCCCAGATGGAGTCGAAGCCGAGCGGTTCGACGAGATCGCCGAGCCGAAGTTCGTTGGTATAGACATCGCGGTCCGTCCGGTTGGGATCGGTCGCCTGGAAAATCAACGCTGAGCCAACATGCATATTTGCCTCCCGAATATTGTCTTTATCCGGGAAGCCTAACGCGGGGTGAGGGACTGTGTAAGTCCGCACCAACCCCAAAACGTCATCACCCGGCCGCGCTTTTCGCGCGGGTCCGGGTGACCCATTTAACCGGCGAGGAAATTGGTTCGCCTGCATGAAGCAGGCGATGACGCCTGATTTGGCTAGCTTTTCGCCAGTTCCGCCTCAATCGCGGCCGTAATGCGGGCGTCGTCGGGGGCGATGTCCGGGGCGAAGCGGGCGACCGCCTTGCCGTTCCGGTCGACCAGGAACTTTTCGAAATTCCACATCACCTCGGTGTCGGTCTTGGGGCCGAGGCCGTTCTTGTCGAGGATCTGGCGCAGCTGGCTGGGATCGTTCTTCTGTGCCGCCGGCTGCTCGGAGACGAGTTCGGCATACAGCGGATGCATGTCGTCGCCGCGCACGCTGATCTTCGCATACATCGGGAATTGCACATTGAACTTGGTGGTGCAGAATTCGGCGATTTCCTCGTTCGATCCCGGCTCCTGGCCTGCGAAATTGTTCGCCGGGAAGCCGAGTACGGCAAAGCCCTTGCCGGCGTACTTCTCGTGCAGCTTCTCGAGCGCTTCGTATTGCGGCGTCAGTCCGCACTTCGACGCAACGTTGACGACGAGCAGCACGTCGCCCTTCTTGTCTTTGAGCGAAGCTTTCGATCCGTCAATGCGATCGACCGGAATGTCATAAAGTGCCGTCATGGCTATCTCCTCCATTGTCTGGCGGAGAGGGAAGCACAGGCGGCCGGCGCTGTTAAGCGTTCCGCCGGGTAACAGACATGGGAAAAGTCAGGCTTAGTCGAACAGGCTCGATACGCTCTCTTCGCTGTTGACGCGTCGCATCGCTTCGCCGATCAGCGGGGCGATGGAGATGCGGCGGATCTTGTCGCATTTGCG
>DATAHD010000165.1:0-16079 GCA_036263395.1 Rhizomicrobium sp.
GTGTCGAACTTGAACGTGACGACGACGCCACCGTTCTGCGAGTTGAAGGACTGTGCTGCGTCCGTCAGGCGATCACCGGAGACAAGGATGCGCTTCTGGATGGCCAGGGTTTCCGGCGGACGCTCCGGCGTTCCCTTTGTCTTGAGAATCTCCGACCCGATCGGTGCGATTCCGCGCGCAACCTGCGCCGGGTCCGCCGTCTCATCGACCAACTGGAAGGTCATCTTCGCAGTGGTCTTCAGGATATTGATCAGTTCTTTCGGATCGGAAAGACCGGGCACCTGCACGATGATGCGGTCATCGCCCTGTCGTTCGATCGTCGGCTCGCGTGTACCGAGTTCGTCGATGCGCTTGCGCACGACTTCGATGGACTGCTCGACCGTCTGTTCTTTCTTCTGAACCTTGTACGTATCGGTCATGTGCAGCGTGATGGTGCCGCCGTTGACCGAGATGTCGTAAGCCTTGCCGCCAACCGACAGAACGCTCCCGCCAACCGTTGGGATCAGGCCGTTGATCAGCGATCGGGCCTCGTCGATACGCGCCGTGTCGATGATCGTGACGGTGACAGTGTCAGCCTTCGAACCGAGATCCTTGTAGCTGATGTGCGCCTTGCGCAGCGCGACACGGATGTCGCCAACCAGAGACTCCGCCTGGTCCTTGTAGACCTGGTCGATGCCGACCTCGAGCAGGATGTACGACCCGCCCTGAAGATCGAGGCCGAGGCTGGCCGTGCTGTGCGGCAGCCATGCCGGATAGCGCTCCAGCACGCTCTTCGGCAGAGCGTTCGGCAGGACGATGAGGAAACCGGCGAGAAGAACGATCGCGACGGAGATGCGGGTCCAGTTGGAGACGTGCAGCATGCAGCGGCCGGATTATTCCTTGGCTTCGACAGGCTGGCCCTTGGCGCGCACTTCGCTGAGCGTCGCCTTCACCACCCGAACCTGAACATTGTCGGCGATATCGATCATGATCTCGCCATCGTCCCGCACCTTGGCCACCTTGCCGACGATACCGCCGGCGGTCACGACCGTGTCACCGCGCTTCACGTTGTCCACCATCGCCCGGTGATCCTTCAGCTTCTGCTGCTGCGGCCGGATCAGGAGGAAGTACATGATCGCGAAGATCATGACGAACGGCACGATCTGCATCAAAACGTTTGCGTCCATGGGGCGGCCTGAAAATTTCCTTGGTATTTCGGGAGGTTTGGCGGTACGGCCAACGCAGATTGGCGCGGACTATAGCCGGGGGCAATTCCATTGCAACCGCGCGGGATATGGGGGCTAAACCGTGGCGGCGCAAGGCAAATCGGGTGGAAAAGGTCCGGGTGAGGCAATTCTGAAACGGATTGCGGCGGCGCTTGAGCGCCTTGCCCCGGCGCCGGTCACCAGCGCCGCACCGGCCACCGGCGACGCGTTCGTCTGGGAGCCTGCAACCGGCGGTTTGGTGGCGGTGCCGACCGTTTCGGCGACGCCCATGACCTTGCTGCGCGGGATCGACGCGGCGCGCGATACCTTGCTGGAGAATACCCGCCGTTTTGCCGACAGATTACCGGCTAATAACGCGCTGCTGTGGGGTGCGCGCGGCATGGGCAAGAGCTCGCTGGTGAAGGCAGCGCATGCGAGCGTGAACAGCGGGCGCAAGGGCAAGGCGCGGCTGGTGCTGATCGAGATCCATCGCGAGGAGATTTCGACCCTGCCGCAACTGCTGCGCATCCTGCGCGGCGACAGCCGCCGCTACCTGCTCTATTGCGACGATCTGTCGTTCGACCGCGACGACACCAGCTACAAGTCGCTGAAGGCAGCACTCGAAGGCGGCATCGAGGGACGGCCGGACAACGTGCTGTTCTATGCCACGTCCAACCGGCGTCATCTGATGCCGCGGGACATGATGGACAACGAGCGCTCGACTGCGATCAATCCGTCGGAAGCGGTGGAAGAGAAGGTGTCGCTATCCGACCGCTTCGGTCTGTGGCTTGGCTTTCACAATTGCGGGCAGGACGAATATCTCGCGATGATCGACGGCTATGCGGCGCACTTCAAACTGAAGCTCGATACCGAGGAGCTGCATCGCCGTGCACTGGCGTGGGCGGCAGGACGCGGCGGGCGTTCGGGCCGCGTCGCGTGGCAGTTCATTCAGGATCTGGCCGGCGAACTCGGCAAATCGCTTTAGCGCGAGGCGACGAGCAGCTGGAGCGGGTTCACCGGCTTCACGCCGTTGCGGATCTCGAAGTGGAGCTGCGGCTCGCGCACGTCGCCGGTCTGGCCGACGGTGCCGATCACCTGGCCCTTGAGCACGCGATTGCCCTGCTGCACCAGCAGGCTCTGCGCGTGCGCATAGGCGGTGATGTAGCCGTCGTCGTGTTTGATGAGGAGCAGGTTGCCGTAGCCGCGCAGTTGGTTGCCGGCGTAGGTCACGGTGCCGCTTGCGGCGGCGCGGAACGGTTCACCGGCTTGCGCGCCGATGTTGATGCCGTCGTTGCGTTCGCCGCCGGTTGTCGAGCCATACGATGCGATGATGCGACCGCTGACCGGCCAGGCGAAGCGCGAGGAGCCGGGAACGGACTGCTGCACCTGGACGCTGGGCGTGTCGTTCGACGCGACCTGAGTTGGCTGCGGCTTGGGTTGTGCGGCCGGCTGCACCTGCGGTTTCGGCTGAACCTGCGGCTGCTGCGCCGGTGTCGAAGGCGTGTACCACGCGTGCTTCTTTGCCGGCGTGTCGGTGTTGCTGGCGACGACGTAAGGCTCAGGCTTCGGCTTCGCGGGCGTCGTTGTCTGGACTGGAGATGTCGAGGGCTTCACGCTTGGCGTGATGGTGTTGGTGGCGACTGCGACCGGCGCAAGCTTTGCAGGCTGATCGACGCGCACGCCCGTTGTGTCGTCGGCGCGCGCGGGCGGCGGCGGCAGGTTCACGACGCTGATCGTGCTCGATTGCGGATAGCCGCCGCGGCGCGGTTCGGGTGCAGGTACATAAGGATTGGATGCAGACGGACGCGACATCGCGTCGGCGTAAACGGCATCGCGCGTGGCGCGCGAACCGGCCGGGACGCGAATGACGTCGCCGACGCGGATGGTATCGCGGTTTTCGATGTCGTTGAGACGCACGACGTCGGAGACCGATACGTCGTAGCGCTGGGCGATCTGCGAGAGCGTGTCGCCGGGGCGGACGCGCACCGTATAATACGTGGCGCCGACGTGATTGGAGTCGCGATCGCGCATGCCCCAATCGAGCTGGGTGCGGCTGTCATCGACACTGGCGCAGCCGGTGAACACGAGCGGCAACAACAGGACGGCAGCGGCTGTGCTGCGCTTCCACTTATTTGCGTTGATCCCCGGCATCGGACTTTTCCTGCGGCAGTCCCGACAGCATCGGGACGAACATGACGGGGATCAGCGTTTCGCGCTTCACACCCTCTTCAGTCCGGATGATCTTGGTTAATTGTTGAGAAATGCTTTCCGCCGTGGAGCCAGTGTTCGATTTTGGGCCAGTTTCTATCGGTGCGAGGAGGACGCCTCCCGGTTTTAACTGATCGATAAGGATTTGGGGCACGCCGTCCATCGCAGCGGTGCAGATGATGCGGTCGAACGGCGCCTGATCGCTCCAGCCTTTGAGGCCATCGCCGTGTTTCGTCACGATGTTGTGGAGATTCAATTTGTTGAAGCGCGCCTGCGCCTCGCGCATCAGCGGACGATGCCGCTCGATCGAATAGACGCGGCGGCAGAGGTGCGAGAGGACCGCGGCCTGATAACCCGAACCGGTGCCGAGTTCGAGCACGCGCATGTCAGGCCCGACCTCCAGCTCTTTCGTCATGTAGGCGACGATGAAAGGTTGGCTGATCGTCTGGCCGCAGGCGATGGGCAGTGCGGTGTCGTTGTAGGCGGCGTAGTCGAACGACTTGTCGACGAAGACTTCACGCGGTGTTTTCGCGATGGCACTCAGCACGCGTGCGTCGGTGACGCCGTAGCGTTTGATTACGTCCAGCAATTGGGCGACACGCGGATCGTCGATCACGGCTTGATGTCGACGTCCAAAGTCTGGCGCAGCGTTTCGACGACGCGGGCCTCGGTGAGATTCATATGCAGCGGCGTGACCGAGATCTTCTTGTTGTAGATCGCGTGCAGATCGGTGCCTTCGGACGGATCGCTTTTCACGCGCTTGAAGCCGATCCAGTAATAAGGATTGCCGCGCGCATCGATGCGGCGGTCGAGGGCCGCGGTCTGCATGTCGCGCTTGCCTTGCGACGTCACCTCGATGCCGTTCATCGGACCGGCTTCGGGATCGGGGAAGTTGATGTTCATCAGCACGCCATCGGGCCAGCCAGCATCGACAAGGCGGCGGATCAGCGGCGGGCCGTACTCTTCGGCATAGGACCAGTTCACCTTTGCGGTGTCGGTCCAGCCATAAACCTGGCTGAGCGCGATAGACGGAATGCCGAGGGCGCAACCTTCCATCGCGCCGGCGATGGTGCCGGAATAGGTGACGTCGTCGGCGATGTTCGAACCGCGATTGACGCCGGAGAGGATGAGCGTCGGCTTCTTGTCTTTCATCACCTCCGCGACGCCCATCATCACGCAGTCGGTCGGCGTGCCGGTGAGGGCGAAGCGCTGCTTTTCGATCTCGCGCAGGCGGAGCGGCATGGTGAGGGTGAGGGAGTGGGAGGCGCCGGACTGCTCCGTCTCCGGGGCGACGACCCAGACGTCATCGGTCAGGGCGCGGGCGATCTTTTCCGCGATCACGAGGCCGGGGGCGTGGATGCCGTCGTCATTGGTGACAAGGATGCGCAAGAAAGTGTCTCCGGAGGGCCGATTTCGGATCGGGAATTGTGCGCTCGTTTTGCAAGAGCGGTGAGCGCCCTCTGATAGACGCTTGTGGGGCGGTTGTCGCGGGGAAGCTGAGGTTTTTCTCTAAGATATTGTTTTTCCTTTCATTTCGAGATTTGTGCATTCGAACCTACCTGCGCTCTGTTGGAGCTTCGGTGGGCAGGCCAGCTGGAGTTCCGAATTTGAGGGTATTCGTTTTGAAAAACGCGCGCTTCCTGCCCTCCCAGGAACATTCGTTTGCAAAAAGGGCGGGGGTAGCCCCCGGTACATTTGATTTCAAAATTTCGGTAGGTACCCCTCCCCTCTCCATACCGATCAGCCTCAAGCCTCCAAGCACTGTGGGCCGGTCCCGCAGGATGCGAACCGGTCACCGGAACATATTGTATCACGGTAAATAGGAATTTCAAGCATTTTTCCTGATATGTTCTAATTTCATCTACCGGAAAACCTGCGGCAGGCTATGATGCGCACGGAGGGACCGATGACGACATTCGATCTGGAGAGCACCTATCTGGGCCTGGACGGCGCCGGGCGGGTGACGGCGATGCCGGGCGGCGACGCGTTCTGGCGCAACGTCGACAAGTATCCCGCGGCAGCCGGCGGTACCCTAGTCACGGTCCACACCGGCGAGGGCGACTGGACGTCATGGGAGATGCATCCGCATGGCGACGAGGTGCTCGTCGTGCTGGAGGGGCACGCGCGCATGATCTTCGAGCGGCCGGACGGCGATGAGGAGCATGCGCTTGCGCCGGGCACGACACTTATTATTCCGGCGGGGACGTGGCACATGGCGCGCGAGCAGAAGGGGCTGCGCACGCTGTTCATCACCTATGGCAAGGGCACGAGCCACAAACCGGCGTGAGGCGTGGCGGTAATCGAGGTTGATGCGATGGCGCGTGCGCGCAAGACGGTGCCCGGGCGATTCAAGTTCGAAGCGACACTGATCGAATGGCGCGGGCCGGCGCCGTTTGTCTTTGCGCCGATGCCGGCGAAGCAGGCGGCCGAGCTGAAAGCGATCGCGAACCGTGTCAGCTATGGCTGGGGGTGCATTCCGGTCGAGGCGACGGTGGGTGGCGTTGTTTATACGAGCTCGCTGTTTCCGCGCGACGGAACGTATCTGCTGCCGATCAAGGTCGTGGTGCGACGGAAGACGAACCTCACGGTCGGCGACACGGTGACGGTGGACATGACGGTGCAGCCAACACGGCAGATAAAGCGGTTGGCGTCTTAATTCCCCCACCGCGCGCGCAGCGCGGGGAGGGGGCACGGCGAAGCCGTGAGGGCGGGCTTACGCGACAACGTCGCGTTTGTTTGACGATACCGCACATCCTTCACCGTCTGGGATGAAAGCGCTTACGCGCTCCGGCCCGCCCCCGTTCGCTTCGCTCCGCCCCCTCCAAGCTTCGCTTGGTGGGGGAAATCATTACCGCGCCTTCCTCAACATCGGCGTGATTGGTGGCAAGTCGCGGATTTGGATGCGGCCGATGACTTCGAAACCGTGGCGTTCGTAGAGCGGGATGTTTTTCGGGGTCGAGCTTTCGAGATAGGCGGTGGCGTGCTCGGCATCGATGCGGGCGAGCATGTGCTTCAGCAGCGCGGAGCCGTGGCCCTTGCCCTGGCAGCGCGGATCGACGCCGAGGAGCCAGAGGTACCAGTGCGGCGCCGTCGGGTGGTAGCTCTCCATCGCGACGCGCAGTTCTTCGGAGATCGCTTCGGCATCCTCATCGGCGGGACCGGGAAGTTCGCGGTCGAGCGCGGCGAGCTTTTCCGCATCGGGGCCGACGCCGGGTGGTAGCCACATCGCGGCGGCTTCGAAGTTTTTCGTCACCTGCACCACATCATGGTCGAAGCCACGCTCGCCCCAGGCCAGCGCGAATTTCGGAAACCACTCCATGAACTCCCCCGCCGGCCGCCACCACCAGCGAAAACTGGGATCGCCCGCGAAGGCGAGCGTCATGGTATCGAGAACGCGCTGGGTTTCGGAGCGCAGTGCGGGGCGGATGGCGGCGTTGGTCATGCATTGTCACGGTGCGGGCTTGCGTTCCGGTTATGCGCGACGCGAACCCAAAAGATCAAACCGACAACCCCACCCATCGCGCCGTAGATCAGGAGCAGCCGTTGGACGTAGCCGCTGGATAGCGCGAACAGATTTTCCGGCTGCAGGATGAAGACGATGGCGGCGCCGGCGAGCAGTCCGACCACCGTGCAGGACCACCATCGGATCAGGTCGAGCCATCGCCCGAGGAAAAATGCCGGTATGCCGACGATCAGGATGGCCCAGAGTGCAAACACATAGAAGACGGGAAAGAGCCCCAGCACGGATCGCAGGGTTGGACCGTCTCTATCGATCGGTGTCAGCAAGCCACCGACGACCGCCGGAGCGATCGCCGCCAGAAGAAAGCCCGGCAACACCTGCCGGAGCTGGCTGAGGATGTGCTTCATGCGAATTGCCGCTGTGGGAGGAAGCGATGGCGCACAGCGGCCGAGACGCGGCATCGCAGCGCGCATGGTTTCAGCGGGCGCATCCGTGGCTGGCGGCGCTGAGCCGGCACGCGCCCTCGCCCGCCGACCGGCGCGCGGCGTTCATGGCGGACGGTGTGGAGATCGAGGGCATTCGGCTGCGTGTCGTCGAGTTGACGGGCGAACCGGGCGACATCGTGCTCGCGCATCCAACCATCGTGCATTGCGTTTCGCCGAACTGTGGAACGTGGCCGCGCATGATGCGGATCGGATCGGTGCAGACGGAGGCGTTGAGGGTAGGGAGAGCTGCTCGAAGTTAAGCTCTCTCTCAAAGCCGTCATCACCGGGTGACCCGGAGCGCAGCGTAGGGCATCCCGGTGATCCATTGCCTCAATGTTCGACGGCGGCCCCCACCCGTTTCCGCTTCGCGGAAACGACCTCCCTACGAGGGGGAGGTGAACGCGCTTGCGCGATCTCGATTCTTTTGCATAATCACGGTTATGCCAAAAATCGTCGACCATGAAGATCGCATGCGCTGCATCGCCGGGGCGGCGATTCATGTGATTGGGAAGAGCGGCATCGAGGGGATGCGGCTGCGCGATGTCGCCAAAGCGGCCGATGTCACCACAGGGGCGGTGACGCATTATTTCGACGGCAAGGATGCGGTGCTGGAGGCGGCGCTGGACGAGGTGGTGCGGCGGATGCTGGCGATGCAGCGCGACGCGCAGGCGACCGGTGACGGGTTTGTCGGCGCGGCGGCGAGTTTCATGCCGAACAGCGAAGCGCAGCGGCGCGACTGGCGCGTGTGGTTTGCGTTCTGGGGCCGCGCGATGAGCGATCGGCGGCTGCGCGCCAAGCATCGCACCGCCTATGCCGCGTTCAGCGCGAACACGCTGGCCGGCGTGCGCGAGATGCAGAAACGCGGATTGGCCGATCCAAAAACGGATGCGCGGGCGATGGCCGATGCGCTGATCGCGGTGACGGA
Organism: Rhizomicrobium sp.; assembly: GCA_036263395.1. GTDB lineage: Bacteria > Pseudomonadota > Alphaproteobacteria > Micropepsales > Micropepsaceae > Rhizomicrobium. Next base: position 8,263 of record DATAHD010000165.1, read on the forward strand.
TGGGCTCGGCATTCGCGTGTCGCTGGAGCCGGAAGACTGGCCGCTGGAGCGGCAGAAGAAGACGTTGCGCGTGGCGATCGAGCCGATCCTGCGCGGCACGAACGGGAGGAAATAAGATGCCAGCGCTGGAAACCTTCACACCGGATGCTTCGCTCGACGCCATTATGGTGGCGATGGATCGCGATGGCGCGGTGATCCTGAAAAATGCGGTGGATCCTGACACGCTCGCGCGCGTGAATGCGGAGTTGAAGCCGTATGTCGATGCGACGCCGATGGGCGCCGATCTGTTCGGCGGCTTCAAGACGACGCGCACCGGCGCGGTGATGGCGCGCTCGCCATCCGCCGGGGCGCTGGCGCTGCATGCGACGGTGCGGGCGATCTGCGACCGCGTGCTGCTGGCCAACTGCGACCGCTATCACATCCACGTCACGCAGGTGATCCGCATCACGCCGGGCCAGCCGGCGCAGGCGATCCATCGCGATCGCTGGCTGTGGGGCACGTGGCTGAAAGGGATGGAGCCGCAGGTGAATTCGATCTGGGCTTTGAGCGATTTCACGCGCGAGAACGGCGCGACGCAGGTGGTGCCGCGCTCGATGGATTGGGAAGACGCGCGACAGGCGACGGCGGATGAGATCGGCTACGCGGAAATGAGCGCGGGTTCGGTGGTCGTCTACACCGGCAGCACGTTCCACGGCGGCGGCGAGAATGTGTCGAACGGCGATCGCGTGGGGCTGAACATTTCCTATTCGCTCGGGTGGCTCAGGCAGGAAGAGAACCAGTACCTGTCGGTGCCGCCGGAGGTGGCGAAGACGCTCGATCCCGAACTGTCGAAGCTGCTGGGCTATCAACTCGGCAAGTACGCGCTGGGCTACTACACCCCGCCGCTGCCCCCGGGCAAAGGCCCGGAGATCGTGCCCCCGGAATACGCCCTGACCGGCATCGGCGAAGGCAACGCGATGGGCAGCGCCGACGACATGGCGCTGTCACTGTCGAACATGAAGCGGTGACGGCGGAGCCGAGAGCCGCGCGCCAACATGCCGATGTGAGGAACCTGGAGCGGGCGCGTCGATTGCCGCCTCGCTTCTTCTCGGCGCTTTCGTCTCCATCGTTACCGCCATCTTTGCCGCAAGGAAGATGACGGCGACGGCTTGTTCTTCAAGCTACGATAATCGCAAGAGGCACGTCTCAACGCAGCGTCTTTTTCAGACTCAAGGCGTTCGCAAGCGCGTGTTGGCCCGCCGTGTTATCGAAGATGCACCAGTCGTGGGGACGGAGCTTGGTTGCCCATTTGGAAAGCTTCTTTGCCGAATAATTGGAGTAGTAGGTTTTCGGACTTCCGTGCAGTCGGAAGTATGCAATTGTCGTATCGCCTCCTGGGACACCGTCTGTCGGTGCGCGAGGAGGATCAGCGGAAACCCGCGCCACCTTGAGAGATTTGAGAACTTTGTCGGCGCCACTGTCGAACCAGCTTGCATGCCTCGCCTCACAGGCCATCCAAATCCCGGCCTGGGCGAGATCGCGAAAGAATTTGGTGGCAACAGACCTTTCAAAAGCGAGTGAGGGCGGCAGCTGCACGAGCAGAACGCCAAGCTTTGTGCCCAGTCCCGTTACTTCTTCGATAAAGCGGTCAAGTTCGCCGCCGTAGTCGTGCAACCGACGTATCTGGGTAATGCTTCGCGGTATCTTCACAGAAAAGCGAAATTCACTCGGCACAGTGGCAGCCCACTTTTCATAGGTCGCGCGTTTGTGCGGCCGATAGAAGGATGAATTGATCTCAACGCAGGAGAACCGCGTGGCGTATCGCTCAAGATGGCTTCCCTGGCCCGGGAATGCGGCTTTGTTAGATGAAGGAATAGACCATCCAGCTGTTCCGATGAATGTCATCGAAGCTCCGAGACAAGACTTAAAATCATTTGGGCGCAAGCGACTTTGCGACTTTGTTCTTCTTTCCCTGTGGAAGCAGCTTCATCAGCAGGATAAAGGATGAGAGAACGAGGCAGATGCCGTTCGCAGCAATGAGCGGCCATTTGCCGAGCAGCACGCCATAACTGGTCCATGCGATGAAGCCCGTTACCGTCAGCAGATACATGCCGACCGAAATATCCTTCGTTTTGCGCGTACGGATGATCTGGATGGCCTGCGGCGCGAAGCTGATAGTCGAGCAGATCGCCGCCAGCGCGCCGATAAGGGTGGTTATGTCCATGAAGCTGCCGATCTGCCGATGCGCTTGTAGTCACAGGTAAAGCTGAAATCGGCGATACCCGGCGTAGCTTTGAGATGAATGAAAAGCCGCCGGCTGGCGACGCTGCTATCTAGCGCGAAGGCCTGCTCGGCTTCATACATGTCATCGCGATGGGGCTCATCCCAGCCTTTCGCCAGTTTCTTGGCTCGTGTTTTGGCGTCGGCCTCCGACGATGCCACGACAAACGCGTTTCTATGCTTCTCAAGAAACTCGTTTCTGTCGTAGCCACCGAGATTGACGTAGTAGAGTTTCTCAGCGCCGTCGAACGGTTCGGGACGCAGCGTGACTTCGTAACCATCGGCGCTATCGATCGCCGCCCAGCAATCGAGATGGAGGCTTTTTGGGATTCCCCACCATTGTCGGCGCAATTCGGCATAAGTGTCCGTGATGGTCTCTGCCGCCACGAACCGGATATCATGTACCTCGATATTGGCGCCTTTCATCTCGCCGCCGATATAGACCGCGAACAGTTTCATGCTGATGCCTTCGCTTCCTGGCGCGCACTGCGACGGCGGGTTGCAATGAGACCGGCAAGTTCTTCGCCGACGCTGAGGCCCATGGCGTGTGAGCTTGTGATCCCTTGATGAAAGGGATGCCGCCCGAGGATGAAGGGAAGGCTCAGGCAGTAAAGCTGACCTTCCGGCAATGCATCTGAGATGGGATGAAACTGGTCGTCGATGGCGATACCCCGCACGTTTCTGCCGTCCGATCCGGCCGCATCACGAACGATGCCCTGCTGTCGCAAGGAGGGAAACGGAAAGCTCTTCGCCCCCAGCGCCTTCTGTCCCGTGGCTTCGATAAATACGGGGAAGTTCAGCGTCCCCGCCGCTGTTTCCAGTGCCACCCCTTCGCTACGGTGGAGCAGACGGTAGTGGTCGCCAAGCGCCACGATATCGAGCTTGCCTGCTTCGTGAAGCGCGATCATCCGCCGGATGGAGGTGTGGGGCACCGTCGCATAATCATCGACAAAGACGGGTTTGAAGTATTTTGAGAAGCGTTCGTAATCCTCCTGCTCGAAGTGCGGCACGAGGAGTTCGATGGGCTCGTGCATCCGTAGAATGGCGTAACGCCAGGGCACGGTGACTTTGTTGCGGTAGTTTTCCGCAGCTTCGGCAAGGTTCTTTTTCGCCCAATCGAACGTGTCGGCTTTCTCCCGCTCGGCAAAGTAGCGGTCGTGAAATTCTTCGAGGCTGAGACCATCAAGCGAAATGCTCGTGGCGTAGTCAGGATCGGCCAACGCAAGCTCGCGTTTGAAGAGCGAAAAAGCGCGGTCCAGCAGATTGTCCTCGTCCGCCGCGATGAGCTTCTCCACCGCGTCGGGTGTGCACACCGATAGCGGATCATAAGGAAGAGGCCCGTAGAAGTCGGCTTCGGGCAACAGCCCTTTGCGCGAGAGCATGGTCATATGAAAGTCTTGCGTGCCCGAAGCCGGTTTGTAGCGAACAAAGTCGCCTTTTTCGTCGAACGAACCGTGGGCAACGGCCAGCGCAACGGCAGCGTCGATCGCCGTCAGGGACGTCCCTCGTATACCGACCTGCGTGGGTGCAATTTTGGCGAGGTCCGACGCCGGCCATGGACTGGCGTAATAGCCAGGACTTACTTCGGGATGCGCCGGCCATTGGTGGCCCGTCGCTAACACCACATGATCGAAGCGCTCGGTATAGGCTGAGCCATGGCGCGGCTGGACTGTAAGCGTCATGCCATCATCCCCACTGACGGCGTCCGTCACCCTGCAACGGGTTTTGAGCCGCACGTCGATGCCGTTCTGCCGCGCATGCTCAAGGATTGCCTCGAACTGGTCCTTGAAGAACTCGCCGAGCGCAAGCCGCGGATAGAAGGCTCGGTCATTGATGGCATCGGGCTCGATACCATGCGCCCGCAGCCGGTCCGGGCTTTGGGCGCGCAGCCATTCCGACAGCGTCTGTTCCAGTGGCGGGATTTCGATGCTGGCAATGTTCGACAGCATTGCGGGATCGTTCCAGCCAGGGCGATACGGCGTACCGCGGCCTGCGCTTCGCTGTTCTTCGAAGATGGTCAGCGCGAAGGGGACGGGTGCGTTACGGACGAGGGTGTGCAATGTGTAGGTCGCCGTCGGCCCCGCACCGACGAAGGCTACGGTCGTCGTGGCGATATCGGAATTTTGCTCGCGTACAGCCATGGCGTTCTGGTGACAGGACAACGATTACGCGCCTTTTTTGCCGCTGACCTTCTTCGGATCAGGAAGCGGTCGAACTTGCGGCTCGCGCGCCCAGAACTTCCCTTCCGACGCTGCATCAATGAAGCTTCCGGCGTCGGCAGCTTTTGAAAGTCTGATGCAAGCTGCGTCGAACGCGTCCTCGTCCAACCCCGCCTTTTCAAAAAGCATCTTTGTATTCGCTGTGAAGGCGATGGCCTTTAAATGGGCGAACGCATCCCGCACAAAGTCCTGTGCCGCGCCCATACCGGCTAGGCGCTTCGCGCCATCATCTGAAGCAATGATGGCGACATGATCGAAGAGTGAAGAAGGGCCGCCTTCAACGCGTTGATCGGCTGCCAGGAGCTTTCCGTCCGACAGCGTCGCGCCAGCGATTTTTTCGGCGACGATTTTTATCTTTGCGCCAGCGGACTGCGCGCCCTTTACGACCGCGTTAACCAACGCCGCTGGGGCGCCATCGGTGACGAGAAGGCCAATGCATCGACCTTCGAGTGTGGGTTCCGCCTTTGCGAGAATGCTGAGGGGCGGTGAAGCCGGCATGTCTTTCGGCGCGACAGCCGCCTTAAATGCGGCGGGGACGTCCATGCCGAGACCTGCCGAAACCTTGCCGGCCAAGTCGTCATCGATATTGACGAGGTGAGAGACAACCCGCGCGCGGATGTCAGGCGTCTCAACCTTGCTGAGTTCGAAGATAAGTGCCGCGACGATATGGTCCTGCTCGACGTCGGTCTGGCTCCGGAAGAAGAGACGCGCCTGCGTGTAGTGGTCAGCGAAGGATTCCGGCCGAATACGGAGCTTGGTGCCACCCTCCACTGCCGCGAAGGATCGAAAGCCACCAGGGGTCTCGCGCGGCCCGTCGGGCGCGAGGCTGTTGGGTTCGTAATTGACGCGACCTTGGGGAACAAGCATCTGCATATGTCCGTCGCGCTGATTATTGGCGAAGGGGCATCTGGGTGCGTTGATCGGAATCTGATGGAAGTTAGGGCTACCGAGGCGTTTCAGCTGCGTATCGAGATAGGAGAATAGGCGCCCCTGCATAAGGGGGTCGTTTGTAAAATCGATACCGGGCACGACGTTGGCGACGCAGAACGCGACCTGCTCGGTTTCGGCGAAGAAGTTGTCGGGATTGCGATCGAGAACGAGGCGTCCAACCGGCTGGAGTGGCACCAGTTCTTCAGGCACGAGCTTTGTGGGATCGAGAACATCAAAGTCGAAGCCGTCTGCTTCTTCTTCAGAAAAGAGCTGTACGGAAAGTTCAAACTCAACCGTATCGCCACCATCGATCGTCTCCCACAGATCGCGGCGATGGAAATCTGGATCAGCCGCGCTGATCTTGATGGCTTCATCCCACACGACCGACTGCGCGCCGAGAACCGGGCGCCAATGGAACTTCACAAAGGTTGATGCCCCTTCATCATCAACGAGCCGGAACGTATGGACGCCGAAACCTTCCATCATGCGGTAGCTGCGTGGAATAGCGCGATCCGACATGATCCACATGACCATGTGAAAGCTTTCGGGCGTCAGGGAGATGAAGTCCCAGAACGTATCGTGGGCTGTTTGTGCCTGGGGAAACTGGCGGTCCGGCTCCGGTTTCGCGGCATGAATGAGATCGGGGAACTTAATCGCATCCTGGATAAAGAAGACCGGGATGTTGTTTCCGACGAGATCGAAATTGCCTTCCTCGGTATAGAACTTGACGGCGAAGCCGCGTACGTCACGCGCGAGATCGCGCGACCCTTTGCTACCAGCAACGGTCGAGAACCGGACGAAGACCGGCGTCCGCGCGCCCTTCTTCTGAAGGAACGCGGCCTTCGATACCTTGTTTAGCGGATGCGTTACTTCGAAATAGCCATGCGCCGCCGAGCCACGCGCATGGACAACGCGCTCCGGAATCCGCTCGTGATCAAAATGCATGATCTTTTCGCGAAGGACGAAGTCTTCCAGCGTAACGGGGCCGCGATCGCCGGCCTTGAGCGAGTTCTGATTATCTGAGACAGGTATGCCTTGATTGGTCGTGAGCGTCGTCGCGCTGATCTGATGAAGTTCCCCGCCTGCACCTGTCGCCACATCAGTACGCGCGCTAGTCGTTTTCTTGCTTTTGGCCAAATTGCCCTCCATTTGAAGCTCAATCAACGCTTGGCGTTCCCTTGAGTTCACGGCTTTCAGCGGTTCGAAGCTAGCGAAAGGCAGATAAGGACAACATATGTTTTGGCCACGGCTCCGAGGCCGTTCATCGCGACGTAATTGCGTTGACGATAGGCCGGCTTATGGCGACGTGTCGAAATCGACGCGCTTGTATTGAAGGTATTTGCTGGTGAATTGCGCTAGGTCCACGAGGCCCGACCAATTGAGGACTTGCGCCGTCTTACCGTCGAGCGCTAGCAGATTGTCGGCCCGTAGCTTCTTGAGCGTGCGGTTCACATGGACGGGGTGAAGGCCGACGATCTTGCCAAGCTGTGGCTGACTGACCGGCAGCGGAAATTCGAAACTCGGTTTTTTGCCGAGGTGATTGCGTATAGCGAGCTCGCAGATCACATGCGCAATGCGCGCCGGCGCTCTCCGTGTGCCCAGATTAAGCACCATCTCGCCGATGATGGCAGCGTCGATGACGGCGTCCCGCCAAAAGGAGAAGGCAATCGCGGGGTAGCGCGTGGCTATCTTCCGCAGCGCCCAATGCGGGATTTTGTGAATGACCGTTCGGCTGACCGCCTGCAGCGGGCTCACCACCTGCGGCGAGACAACGGAGTGCAAGTCGGCCATATCACCAGGGATGTGGAGCTCCACAATTTGCCGTTCGCCTAAAGCGGCTTCCGCGAAGCGAGCTGCTATCCCCTCGCCGACGAGGCATGCATGCGAAACAGTTTGCCCGAGCCGCACGATGTCCTGATCGGGCGAATAGGTCGTCGCGCGGCTGGGGAGCGCGCGGATTGCGTCAAGTTCTTCCTGCCCGAGAACCGAGCGCTCGGTAAGTCTTTGAATGAAGAGATCGAGCGCCTGCGCCGCCGGTTGAGCCATATGGTCGTTACTTTCGCTGCAGGCTTAACTTTTGCTTCTAATTCGTACGCCAATTTTGCCCGCCATGCATCATACCGGTGCATGACAGCTTAAGGGAACTTGGCTGGGGCGTATCTGTGACCTCAATCGGGCTGGCGCTGGGCGCTGCCGCAATTGCCGGACTTTCCGGCTATCACCTCCGACAGAGGCGTACGGCTACTGGACTTTCTATAGCTTTGCTGGCGCTTCTGATCGCTATGCTCGCATTGGAGCATTGGTTCGTATCGATGTGAGATGCCCCGCGCTGTCGGTCGTGAGGGCCGCCGAGGGCGGCCCTCTTCTCCTTATGCAGCCATATCTACAGGTTCGCCCTGCTCGATGTCG
>DATAHD010000166.1:0-15544 GCA_036263395.1 Rhizomicrobium sp.
ACGCGCATCACCGCTTCGAGGAACGCGAGCAGGTCTTCCTTCGGCACGAAGTCGCCGATCACCAGGCCGACATAGGGCGTGCGACCCATACCGCCGCCGACATAAACGCGGCAGCCGACTTCGCCGGCCTCGTTCTTCACCAGGTCAACGGCCATGTCATGATACTTCAGCGCGGCGCGGTCATGCACCGATGCGCCGACCGCGATCTTGAACTTGCGCGGCAGGAACGTGAATTCGGGATGGATGCTGGACCACTGGCGGATGATCTCCGCGATGGGGCGGGGATCTTCGATCTCGTCCGCGGCCGCACCGGCGAAGTGATCCGCCGTCACGTTGCGGATGCAGTTGCCGCTGGTCTGCAGCGCGTGCATTTCGACCGTCGCGAGTTCGCCGAGCAGATCGGGCACATCGACCAGCTTCGGCCAGTTGTATTGAAGGTTCTGGCGGGTGGTGAAGTGGCCGTAGCCCTTGTCGTATTTGCGCGCGATGTGGCCCAGCGTGCGCAGCTGCTTGCTGCTCAAGGTGCCGTACGGGATCGCGACCCGGAGCATGTAGGCGTGCAGCTGCAAATAGAGGCCGTTCATCAGGCGCAGCGGCTTGAACTCGTCTTCGGTCAGTTCGCCCGCGAGGCGGCGCTCGACCTGATAGCGGAATTGGGCGACGCGCTCGGCCACGAACCGGGCGTCGAATTCGTCATATCGATACATCGAACGACTCCAGCGTCGGGCACGACTGCTTGCCCAGATCGTGCCGCACGGTCGGACCGGCGGCGCGGATGATCTCACGTTCGGAGGCCGGGGTGATCTTGCTCCCCTCCACCCGCACTTCGAACAGATAGGGGTTCACCATGGTGCAGTCCTTGACGGACTTCATGGCCTCGGCGAGGGCGGCATCGGCATCCTTCGGCAGAGTATAAAGTGTCGCCTGCTCGATCCGCTCGACCCAGCGGTTGTCCTTCCACCACACCACTTCGCCGTCGCGAAGCCGGTTGGCCGTGATCATCTGAGGGAGTTTCGGTGCCGCCATGAGCGGTAAATCACACGCGGGGCGGCAAAGTTCAATAGATCACATAGCCGCTATGTATTTATTTTGGTTACACAGTTCCCTGTTGTGAAAATACGGGCAGCTACGCCAGCTCGGCCACAAAATCCGGCTCCGCTTCCGGCAACTCGGCGCGGACTGTGGCGACCGCAAATATCGTCGTCGCAAGGCGTAGCCCCAAACTGTAGCGGATGCTTTCGCGCAGATAGGCTTGCAGCCGCACACTATTCTTCCCCTCGAAGATGACTAGTCCCTCGCGCTCGGCAGCCTGAAACATCCGGGTGACGTGGGGCCGGGAAACGCGGAATTCCTGCGCCAGGTCCGTCACGCTGAAGGGTAACGCCCCATCTGGCGGATACAGCTCGCCTTGCCGCGCAGCGAGCATCAAGCGGTGCAGGATCTGCATTCCTGCATAGCGGTTGAGAAACACGCGCCAGAACGGATTTTCTTTCTCACCCAGCCTGGCGAGCCCCATCGCGGTCTGCCCGATCACCCGGCTCAACGCCAGTAGCGTTGCGGGATCGCCAGCCCGGTTGGCCATCAGCATCACGCCGGGCTCGAGGAGCTGGGCAGCCTCAATGGTCATTATCATCATCTGACGCCAGCTATCCCACAGCGCTGCCGTCGGCGCGTAGCGCGCGACACGGCCTTCGGGCTCTGCTGGCTCCACGTAGCGCAGGAAGCGCAGATAGAGGAGCACGGCGCGCGCACGCCCGGGGCTCAGGATGCCGGTTGCGGCACAAACTTGCTTCAGGCGTGGCAATGTCAGGCCGCCGCTCGCATGCAGGTACATCGCAAGGCCGGTAGCCGCCGTTCGGCCAATATCTTTCGAGATGCCGTCGAACCCCTTATCGCAGCCCGCGAGTGCGAGCATGCCAGATGACAGCTGCCGCATCGCCGCCGGCATTGCAGGCAGCGCCATCAGCTCAGCAAAAAGAACATGGGATGCCTCACTCGCGTCGACGCGCCAGCGTTCCAGCCGGGCATCCAAATCGCCATTCACCGAGTCGCCCCGCATGCTGGGCACATTGATCAAAAATGTTCATTGTTGCGAGCCCGCCGGCGACTAAGGATTGCCGCTTACGCCCGCCGCGAAATCCATGAAGGACCTGGTCGCATGGCCGACGTCGCAGTCGCGTTACCGCACAACACCTTCAAATTCCGGCACGTTTTTGCGGTGTCGCTGGGCAACGGGCTCGAGTTCTACGACTTCCTCAGCTACGCGCTGTTCTCGGTCTACATCGGCCACGCCTTCTTCCCCGCCAATGACAAATCGGTAAGCCTGCTGCTCTCGCTGGCGGTGTTTGGCATCGGATTCATCACCCGGCCGATCGGTGCCATCGTTTTGGGCAGCCTTGGCGATCGCATCGGCCGCAAGCCGGCGATGCTGATCTCGTTCCTGATGATGGGCTTGGGCATGCTTGGTCTGGCGCTGACGCCAACCTATGCCAGCATTGGCGTCGCCGCGCCGTTGCTGGTGATCTTCTTTCGTCTCATTCAAGGGTTCGCACTGGGCGGCGAGATCGGGCCGACAACAGCATACATGGTGGAGGCAGCCCCGCCCGAACACCGTGGCCTCTACGGCTCCATGCAATACACGACGCAGGACTTCGCGCAGGTTGTGGCCGCGGTCATCGCGCTTGCATTGACCACCGTTCTGACCGCCGATCAGTTGCAGGCGTTCGGCTGGCGCATCGTGTTTCTGATCGGGGTCCTGATCGTCCCGTTCGGTCTCTACATCCGCAACAATCTGCCGGAGACACTGCATGCGGCCGACGATGCGGCGCTGGCGCCCGACGCCACCCGCGGATCGCTGTCTGTGCGCGCGCGTCTTTCCGGACACTGGGGCCTCGTGATCGCCGGTCTCATGCTGCTGACGACGGGGACGATTGGCTCCTACGTCCTCACTTACATGACGACGTATGCGCTCGACACGTTGCACATGACGGCCGACATCTCGTTCGGCGTGACGGTCGTGAGTTCGGGTATCGCGATTATATTCGAGCCGGTCAGCGGCATTCTCTCCGATCGCTGCGGGCGCAAGCCGGTCATCGTCGCCGGGTTTGTCGCAACATTGCTCGCGGTGCTGCCCGCATTCTGGCTGATCAACACCTATCCATCGATGACCACGCTCTACGGCTGCATCGCAGTTGTGTCGCTCCTCTTCGCCATCGCAACGCCACCCTGCATCATCGCACTGACCGAAGGATTGCCGAAGACTGTTCGCGCCGGCGCGGTATCGACGATCTATGCCTTCGCGATTTCCATTTTCGGCGGCACGACGCAATTCGCGATCAAGGGGCTCATCTATCTGACGCACAATCCGCTCGCGCCCGCCTACTACTGGATGGGCGCGCTCGTCGTGGGACTGATCGGCGCCACGCTCATGCGCGAAACGGCGCCGGTCAAAGTCCGCCGTGCCTAACTTACACGCCGAACCCTTCGCTCAGGAACGCCTCGGCAAACGCACAATGCATCGCAACACCACGCGCCATCATGCTCTCGTCGATCACCATGCGGTTGGAATGCAGGCCGCAGCAGGAGCGGAAGTCACCGCCTTCGGGCGTTGCGCCGAGGAACGCCATCGCCCCCGGCACTTTCTGGAGCACATAGGCGAAGTCTTCCGCGCCCATCACCGGCGTCTTCAGGTTCATCCACGCGCTCTCGCCGAACAGGCGCTGTGCTGTCGTTTGCGCAAGCTCCGCGGCGCGGTTGTCGCAAACGGTGACCGGGAAGCCGGGCACAATCTCCGCCACCGCTTCGGCCATGTGCGCGGCACCGATATTGGCGGCGACGCGATGCACGCCTTCATGCACCAGCTTGCGCGACTGTTCGGAGAAGCTGCGGATCGTGCCCTCGATCTCGGCGCGTTCCGGAATGATGTTGTTCGTCGTGCCGGACTCGATACGCCCGACGGTCAGCACCACAGGATCGAACGCCGGAATGCGGCGCGTCACCATCGCTTGCAGCGCGAGCACGATCTCGGCGGCTACCGGAATCGGATCGACGGTGTCGTGCGGCTGCGAGGCGTGACCGCCCTTGCCCTTGATGCGGACATAGAACTTGTCGGCCGCCGCGAGCAGCGGGCCGGAGCGGCCGGCGAACATGCCGGAGGGAAAATTCGGCGACACGTGCAGCGCGAACGCGGCATCGGGCAGCGGATTGACCAGCCCGTCGTCCAGCATGTAGCGCGCGCCGTGGTGACCTTCCTCGCCTGGCTGGAACATGAACATCACCGTGCCGGCGAGCTTGTCACGGTTGGCGCACAACGCCTTCGCTGCACCCGCCAACATCGCCACATGGCTGTCGTGGCCGCAGGCATGCATTGCGCCCTCGGTCTGCGATGAGAAATCGAGCCCCGTCTCCTCGACCAGCGGCAACGCGTCCATGTCGCCGCGCAGCAGCACGGTGCGCCCGTTGGCCGGTCCGCGCAGCACGGCGACAAATCCGGTCGTCTCACCGCCCTCGAAAATCTCCAGCGGCAAGCCTTCCAGCGCCTTCTTGGCCTTCGCGGTGGTCTTGGGGTTCAGAAGCCCGAGTTCCGGTTCGGCATGGATCGCGCGGCGCAGCGCCACCATCTCGTCCTGTAGGGCAGCGCCCGCATCGATCCAGATTTTGCTGCCCAATTCGCTCATGCGCGTTCTCCTGTTGCCCGGATCATAGGCACCGGCTGCGCCGCGACGCACCCGGCAATTCGCAGCACCGGGGCCCCTGCGGCTTTCCCACCTTAAATAACGATAGTCATGGTGAACGCGCCACCTGTGTCCGCGAGGTGTGCTTTACTCCCGCCCAGTTTGGATTCCCGGCCGGGGATGGCCGGGGCACTGGGGGTTTTGCATGAGAAAGTTGCTTTGGCTCGCCACCCTGGCTTTGGTGGCCACACCCGCTTGGGCCGCCATTCTCGCACCGAGCGATGTGAACCGGCTGCGGGACGTCAGCGATCCGCAGGTTTCGCCGGACGGCAAATGGGTCGCCTATGTTGTCAGCACGCCCGACACGACGCGCGATGCGAGCGACACCCATCTGGTCATGACGACCTGGGACGGCAGCCGCACGGTGCAGCTCACCAGCCGTGGCAAAGAGAGCGAAAGCCACCCGCGCTTCAGCCCGGACGGCCGCTATATCGCCTTCCTCTCCGGCCGCACCGATGACGGCGATGTCGAGCAGGTATGGATCCTCGACCGCGACGGCGGCGAAGCGCAGAAGCTCACCAGCTACAAGGGCGGCGTCGACGATTTCGTCTGGTCGCCGGACAGCAAATCGCTGGCCCTGATCGTCACTGACGAGAACCCGGCCGCGAGCACCGACAAGGACAAAACCAAGCCGCCGATCGTCATCGATCGCTACAGCTTCAAGCGGGACGTCGATGGCTATCTCGGTGCGGAGCGGCAGCACCTCTATGCCTTCGACGTTGCGACGAAGACCGGCACGCAGTTGACCACCGGTCCGCAGGATGAGGCCCTGCCCGCCTGGTCGCCCGACAGCCTGTCGCTCGCCTATGTCGCCAAGCACGGCGACGACGCGGATCGCTTCGAGGATTGGGACCTCTTCGTCATCGAAGCGAAGGCCGGCGCGGTGGCGCGCCAGCTGACGACGTTCGAGGGACAGGACAACGCGCCCGACTGGGAGAGCTATCCCGCGTGGTCGCATGACGGGACGCAGATCGCCTACCTGCAGGGCGGTCCGCTCAAGATGATCGAGTACGCGACGCACGCGCTCGCCGTCATTCCGGCCGCAGGTGGCCCAGCGAAGGTCCTCACCCAATCGCTCGACCGCAATGTGCTCAATCCGATCTGGCTCGACGACGGCAAGTCGATTGCCTTCCTCGTCGAAGGCGACCGCGAGCAGTACGTCGCGCGCGTTGCCGCTGCCGGTGGTGCGGTACAGCGCGTGATCGGCGGACGCTTCTTCGTCAATGCGATGACCAAGCAGCACAACGGCAAATACGCGCTGTTGATGGGCAACCCGTACACGCCGCCAGAAGTGTTCGCCTGGACCAATGGTTCGCTGAAAGAGCTGTCGCATCAGAACGACTGGCTGAGTCAGGTCACGCTTGGCCACGTCATCGACACGTCGTTCAAAAGCAAGGACGGCACGGAGGTGCATGGCTTCCTGATCACGCCGCCGAACTACAGCAGCGGGCGCATTCCGACGATCCTGCGCATCCACGGCGGGCCGGTGTGGCAGTTCGACTATAACTTCCAGGACACGCTGCAATTCCTGGCGGCGCAGGGTTACGCCATCGTCGCCGCCAATCCGCGCGGCAGCTCCGGCCGTGGCCAGGCATATTCCGCAGCGATAGCCGCTGACTGGGGCAACCTCGATGCGCAGGACGTGCTGGCTGCCGTCGACGATGCGGTGGCACAGGGTGTTGCCGACACGGCGCATCTCGGCGTCGGTGGCTGGTCGTATGGCGGCATCCTCACCAACTACGTGATCGCGCAGGACACCCGCTTCAAGGCGGCGGTCAGCGGCGCCGGTGCGTCGAACATCCTCGCCGGCTACGGCACCGATCAGTACACCACCGACTACGATCAGGAGCTCGGCCAGCCGTGGGCGAACACCGACACCTGGATCAAGTTGTCGTTCCCGTTCCTGCATGCCGACCGCATTAAGACGCCGACGCTGTTCATGGGCGTCGAGAGGGACTTCAACGTCCCGCTTCTCAATCAGGAACAGATGTATCAGGCGCTGCGCAATCTGCGCGTTCCGACGCAGCTCGTGATCTATCCCGACCAGTACCACGAGATCACGGTGCCGAGTTACCTGCAGGACCGGCTCGAGCGCTACATCAAGTGGTACGACACCTATCTCAAGGATGGACATGGCTGACGAGGCGCCACTCGGATTCTTCACCGATCCATCTGCGGTTAACCTCGCCATGAGGGCCGCAGTCCATGGCTGAAGAAGACGATAGCGTCGTTCGCAACCCAGCCACTGCACCGGCGGGTGAGGGTATTGCGCTCCCCGCCGCCAGTGCGTCCACCGCAGATGCCTACCTGCTCGAGCAGACCCGCCTCGCGCGATTGCAGAGCGAGGGCCTGATCGAGCAGAACGCGTTCGAGCTCTCGCATCTGCGCTGGCGCCGCTTCAACGACCAGATGAAGGGTGCGATGCAGATTATGATCGTTGTGGTGGGTGCCGCTGCGGTCGCGGCCATGGGCGCGGCGGTGTGGAGCGCCAGCCACGCGGACGGTTTGGTGGTCGATACCTTTGCCGTTTCGCCGTCCTTCGCGCAGGCCGGCATGGGCGGTGACGTGATCGCCGACGATCTGACAACCCGCGTCGCCGTGGTTCGCGATTTTGCGAATGCCCATTCCATCGCGCATTCGAAAGATGTGAAGAACGAACACGATGAAGAGATACGAGTAGAAATCCCCGACACTGGCGTATCCCTCGCGGATGTCATGCGTACGTTGCGCGCGGCGCTCGGCCATGAACGCCATCTCTCCGGCAATCTGCGCAGTCTGTCAGACGGCAAAATTGCGCTCACTGTGTCGCTTGACGGCACCAATGCAGCGACGTTTACCGGGGCGCCCACCGAACTCGACGCGCTCGAACAGCGTGCCGCCGAGCACGTCTTTCAGCGTGTCGATCCTTCGAACTATGTTCTGTACCTGGCGGGCAAAGGCCGTCTGCAGGAAGGGCTCGCGGCGGCGGAGTATCTCGTTCGGGTGTCGGACAGCGCGCCGATGCTGTCCGACGGCTACTCCCTGTGGGGCAACCAGACGCGGTACACGCTCGGCGATCTGGCGCTCACGCTCCAGCGCGAACGCATCGCCATGCAACTCGATCCCAAAGCGATGGCGCCTCACATGGAGACGATGTTCGCGCAGGCCTACCTTGGCCACGATGAGCAGCGGCTGCACGAGGCGCGCCTGCTGCCGCACTTTCGTCAGGATGAGCAATACGCCTGGAGCGAAGGCGAGGGCTTCAAGCAGGTGGTGGCCGAGGGCATCCTCAAAAGCGATGTGCTCACGGGCGATTTCACCGCCGCTGCACGCGCTCACTGCGGGTTATGTACGTTATCCGACGAGTTGATCCAGCACGCCGAGTATCGCGCGCGCCTGCACGACGTTGCGCAGAGCCGAGCGCTGATCGATCAGGCGATTGCTACGGGCGACGTTGCGCCTGCCGACGTGCATAGATCGCGGTATTTCGCCGATGTCGAGGTGGGCGACTGGCGCGCCGCTGTCAGGGACGCGCGTGCCTATGCCGCCGCGACAACAATGCCTAACACGCGGCTACAGGCAGCGGCCGTGACTGTCTTTACACTGCCGCTGCTCGCCGTTGCGCTGGCCGAAACGGGCGATTTCAAACACGCACATGCGGAGATCGACAAAACACCGGGTGATTGCGTGCCGTGCGAGGTCGCGCGTGGCGATGTCGATGCCATGGAAGGAAACGTGCGCGGCGCCGCGTGGTGGTTCGCCCGCGCCGTCCACGATGCACCGTCGATCCCGTTTGCCGACACCGATTGGGGTGCAATGCTGATGCGCAAAGGCGATGCGGCTGGCGCCATCGCCAAATTCGCGGCCGCACACAAACAAGGCCCGCACTTCGCCGATCCACTTGAGATGTGGGGCGAAGCGCTGATGCAACAGAACCGAAGCGACCTCGCGCTTGCGAAATTTGTGGAGGCCGCGCAATACGCTCCCAACTGGGGCCGCCTGCATCTGAAGTGGGCAGAGGCACTTCACTACGCGGGAAAAGATGCCGAGGCGGAAAAGCAACGCATGCTAATGGCGGGTCTTTTCTTGACGGCCGCCGATAAGAAAGAGCTTGCACGGGCAGGCACACCCCATGTCTGAAGACGCTGAGAGCGTGGATGATGCCTATATGGGCACGAGCGCCGATCCCGCCGCGCTCCATCTCGCCATGAACGCAACCACCGCTGAAGCGCGGGCGTATCTCCAGCGCCAAAGCGAGCTTGCGGCCAAGCAAGCCCGCCTTGCAGATCTGCAAATCGACAGTCTCGAGAAGAAAGACGCGTTCGAACTCTCGCATCTGCGCTTCCGCCGTTTCAGCGATTACGCAAAGTTTGCGCTGGAAATTGCCGCCGGTCTTGTCGTCCTGCTGCTCGTCGCCGGTCTCGGCACGATGGTATGGAACGCGGCCCATGACCGCGATCTGGTCGTCGATGCCTTCACCGTACCGCCCGACATCGCGCAAACGGGCATGACCGGCACCGCGCTCGCCAACCGCGTGCTCGATCGCTTCGGTGCGATGGACAGCGATATCCACTCCTTCACGCAGGATTTTTCCGGCTATCACCGAGACGCTTCCGATGAAGTGCGCGTCGAAATCCCCGATACCGGTGTCTCCATCGGCGAA
Source organism: Rhizomicrobium sp. (assembly GCA_036263395.1). Classification (GTDB taxonomy): domain Bacteria; phylum Pseudomonadota; class Alphaproteobacteria; order Micropepsales; family Micropepsaceae; genus Rhizomicrobium. The sequence goes on from DATAHD010000166.1 coordinate 9,376, forward strand.
CTCAACTCCTATCTGCGCGGGTGGCTTGGCTCCGAAACCCATGTCACCGGCGAGTTGGTGAAAACGCCAGCCGGCCTCGCACTGACTGTGCGCTACGGCGGCAATCCCGGCACCACGATCGAGGGCGCAGATCTTGGCACTCTGATCGAAAAGGCCGCCGAAGCGATGTTCCATGCCGGTCACCCGCTGCGCTATGCGGATTATCTCTCCGCCCAGAACCGCGCCTCCGAAGGCCGCGCGATTGCCGATGCCGAAACGCATCGGGGCGACAACGCGCATCGCTCGATGGCCTATGTCTCACTCGCACAGAACGACTATTGGCGCGGCGACAATATTGCCTTACGGCGCGATGGTACGGCGGCTGTGCGCCTTGACCCCAGCAACGCTGCAGGTTGGTACATACTGGAGGCCTACGCCAACAATATGGACCATAGTGAAGCGAATCTGCAGCTCATCAGAAAGATGCTGACACTCGTACAGGCCGGAGAGGTCTCCAGCAATACGAGCGACTTCATGCGCGGTTTTCCAATCGAGATGGCATCCAACATACAGAGCTTGCAAGGCGATTTCGCCGGCGCTCGCGCGACATGCAAATCGTTGCCTGTTCGCCCTTTGAGCAGCTGCACTGCCCTAAGCCTCTCCGGCGTTGCCGGCCTGGCTTACGAGATCGATCAGGCAAATACGCTGCTTACCGATACACCTACCGTCAGGGCCAATGGCAAGCCCAATCCGGACCGGCTCTTCACGAGTGTTCAGGTCGCGACCTTATCCGGCGATTACGCCGGTGGTCTTGCGGCCGCGAAGGAAGGGGAAGCGATCGTAGGCAACGATCGGACGCAAGCGCTTGACCGCGACGTCTTTCTCCGCCCTTACGAAGCCGAGCTTCTCGCGCGCACTGGCAAGATTGCCGAAGCCAAGGCTCTGATCGCCACAACGCCGCTGGAATGCGACACCTGCGTTCGCCTGCGCGGCCGTATCGCGATGCTGGCGCATGATTGGAAAGACGCGGCGCACTGGTTCGCGCTTGTCTCCGCCCGTTCGCCGAGCATTCCCTTTCCCGATGCCGATTGGGGCAAGATGCTGCTCGCGAAGGGTGATTTCTCCGGCGCCATCGCAAAGTTCGCCAGCGCTCATCAAAAGGGTCCCAAGTTTGCCGATCCGCTCGAAGGCTGGGGCGAGGCGCTTATGCTGCAAAATCGCTCCGATCTCGCGCTCCTCAAATTCGAGGAAGCCAACAAATACACTCCGCACTGGGCCCGCCTGCACCTGAAGTGGGCCGAGGCGCTGCACTACCTCCACAGGGATGCCGAAGCGCAAAAGCAGTACGAGGTGGCCCGCGCCCTCTGGCTCACGCCGTTGGAAAAAGCCGAACTCGTAAAGATGACATCCCATGTCTGAAAGCAGCGACGACGGCGCCGCCATCGGCAATAACGCCACCTCTGCGATAGCGCTCGGCGCGAACGGCACGCTCGATCCGCGCGCCGCGGTCTATCTCGAACGGCAGTCGCGTCTAACCGAGTTGCAGATCGCCGACCTCGAGCGTGAGGACAAGCTGCGCCACTGGTCGCTGCGAGTGAAGCACATCAGCGACGTGATGAAGCTTACCTTCGAACTGGCGGGCGCCTTCATTGTCCTGCTGTTGGTTTGCCTTATCAGCATCGCGCTGTGGAAAGCGGCGCACGACCACAGCCTCGTTATCGAGGCGTTCTCCGTGCCGCCGGACATGATCGCGCGGGGCCTGACCGGTGAAGCCGTTGCGGCCCAGGTGCAGGACAAGCTCGCAGCGCTGCAGGACCAGACACAGACAGGCCGCCCCGCTGACTCCTATACCGCGAACTGGGGCGACGACGTCAAAGTCCAGATCCCCGATACCGGCATGTCGATCGGCGAGTTCTACCGCCTGCTCGTTTCCTGGTTCGGTCACGAGTCCCGCATCACCGGCGAGGTCTATCGCACGTCGCAAGGCCTCGCGATGGCGGTCCGCACCACCGGCGCGCCGGGCAACATTGTGCGCGGCAATGAGACCGACATGGATGGCCTTGTCGAGAAGGCCGCCGAAGCGATCTACGCCCGCACCCAGCCTTATCGCTATGCCAACTACCTCCTCAGCCGATACGGCGAGAGCCGTCGCCGTGACGTCCTCGCCATCTTCGAGCAGTTGGCGCAAACCGGATCGCCGCTCGACCGGGTCTGGTCTTACATGGGTCTTAGCACCTACGCGGAGGTCACCGATCCGGCGCATGCGGTGCAGATCAATGCCAAAGCCATTCCGCTCGCCCCGGATTTCGCACTCACCTATCAAAATATCTTCGCCGAAGAGGTGACAGCGGGTCACGAAGAAGCGGGGCTCGCCAACGTGCGAAAGGTTGTCGAACTGCTCAGCGCCGGCAATGCCGGAATGACCGAGCGTGCGCGCAATATCAGTGTGGTGTCGGACAGCGCCAATCTTGCCGAACTGCAGGGCGATTATCTGACCGCGAAGAGCGAACAGTTAAAAGCGGGTGCAATGCCGGACTACGCCTTGGTCGCCCCGATCTCGCAACTCCGCGCTGCTCTGGATATGGGGCTGCTGCATGAAAACAAGCGCGCACATGACTACTTTGCACGCCTGCCGCAACCGTCCGATTATTTCACCCAGACGCAGGTCGATATCGAGAACATCCGCATCGTGGCAGGCTTCGAAGACTGGGCGCAGGTTCTCTTCTGGCGCGACAGGCTCGAAACCCTTCTGGGGCCTGAGGTGCAGCCACCGTACACAAAGGTCTATGTCCGCGAGACCATGTTGCGCGGCGTCTGGCCTTACGCGGCTCGTGCTCTCGCTCACACCGGAAAGCCGGCCAACGCCGAAGCGTTGATCGCGAGGACGCCTCTGGACTGCATCGTCTGCCTGCGTGCCCGCGCCGAGATCGCGGCCATGCGCAGGGATTGGCCGGCGGCGAAGAAATGGCTCGCGCTCGCGTCGAAGCAGGCGCTCTCTATTCCCACCATCGACAACGACTGGGGCCAGATGCTTCTCGCCACGGGCGATCTCGGCGGCGCCATCGCGAAATTCTCCAGCGCCCACAAGAAAGGCCCGCACTTTGCCGATCCGTTGGAAGGCTGGGGCGAGGCGCTGATGGCGCAGAACCGCAGCGATCTCGCGCTCGCGAAATTCTCGGAAGCCGCGCAATACGCCCCCAATTGGGGCCGCCTACACCTAAAATGGGCGGAAGCGCTGCACTACGCCGGTCGGCAGGCAGAGGCCGAAAAGCAGTTTTCCGTCGCACAAAAGCTCTTCCTGACGCAGCCGGAAAAGGCCGAACTCACGAAGGTGAGCACACATGGCTGACGGCGAACGTGAAATCACCTCTATGGGCACCAATGCCAGCGACACCATGGCGGCGCAGCTTGCGATGAACGCGCCGCACAGCCCCGCGACCGACGCCTATCTCGAAAAGCACGGACGCCTGCTCGATCTGCAGATCGAGAATCTCCAGAAGCAGGACGAATTCGAAACCTCGCATCTGCGCTGGCGCCGGTTCGGCGACCAGATGCGGGGCACGGGGCAGATGATGCTCGTCGCCATCGGCGCGCTGTTCGTGATCGCAATTGGCGCCGCGGTGTGGGCCGCGGCGCATGACGATTCTCTGGTGATCGAAGCGTTCAACGTGCCGCCGGACATGGCGCAACGCGGGCTGACCGGCGATGTGGTGTCCAGCCTGCTTCTCGACCGGCTAACCTATCTGCAGGCCAGCACCGACTCGCTGCGCGCGCCGAGCACTTATGCCGGAAGTCTCGGCAACGACATCAAGGTGATCATTCCCGACACCGGCATTTCCATCGGCGAAGCCTATCGCTATCTCACCGGCTGGCTCGGTCATCAGACGAGTATCTCAGGGGAGGTCTATCGCTCTACCAAGGGCATCATGCTGGTCGTGCGCACCAGCGGCAAACCTGCGGCGTCCTTTGAAGGCAGCGACAACCAGCTGAACGCGCTGATGGCCAAAGCTGCCGAAGCGGTTTTCAGCCAGACGCAGGCTTATCGCTACGCCGTTTATCTTTTGGGCCACGCCCGCATTCGGGAAGCGGACGCAGTCCTGCGCAATCTGGCGCTGAACGGTCCAGCGTCCGAGAAGCCGTGGGCTTATACCTTGTGGATGTACACCGCGACCGACGGCGCCACGGCGATTTCGCGCGCGCACACTGCCGTAAAGCTGGCGCCGGGAAACATGCTCGCGGAGATGAATACTTCCCAAGTCGAAGCCTGGGCTGGGCATGACGAGCAGATTTTGTCCTATGCGTTCGCGGCAAAGGCTGCGTTCACCAATGGCAGCGACCGCCGGCAAATTCGAGAAGAGGCTGCGCAGGCGCTGGCAGTTCAGGCCGATCAGACCGTCGCAGAGGAGACGGGCGATTTCACCGGCGCAATCGTGCAAGGCCAGATTCAGCAGGACTTGCCGGACTTCAACGGCTCGCATTGGGCCGGCAAATACCTGCTGGCGGTTGACGCGGCCGCGATGCACGACGTTGCCGCGTCGCGCCGCTATCTCGCGGGGTACAAAGACGCCGAACTGTTCTATCGTTCCTCGCTCGGTCAGGGTTGGAACCAGACCAACTTTGATTTTCCCCAATATCGGCAGGCCGCTGCACTGACCGATTGGCCGGCAGCGCGCGCGGATATGCTCCGCGTGATATCCGCTCCGGGCGCATCGGCGCCGCAGAATTATGCGTCGCTCAAAAATGTGGCGTGGCCTTTGCTGGCGCTGGCCGATGCGAAGACGGGCGACATTGTTGCAGCGCGGGCGCATATCGCAAAGACACCGCTCGACTGTTACCTCTGCCTGCGCGTGCGTGGACAGATCGCACAGACAGCGCGTGACTGGGCCGGCGCGGCGGCGTGGTTCGGCCGCGCGACAAAGCTCGCGCCGTCAATTCCCTTTGCCTACGCCGACTGGGGTGCGCTCCTCCTAGCAAGAGGCGATATGCTGGGCGCCATAAACAAATTCACCGCCGCCCACCAGAAAGGGCCGCACTTCGCCGATCCGCTCGAAATGTGGGGCGAAGCGCTGATGCTGCAGAACCGCTCCGACCTCGCTGTTGCCAAGTTCGCTGAGGCGAACAAGTACGCGCCGAGCTGGGGCCGCCTGCATCTGAAGTGGGGTGAAGCGCTGCATTACGCCGGCAAAGACGCCGATGCGAAGAAGCACTTGGCCATCGCCACATCGGGCTTTCTGACGGACGCCGAAAAATCCGAACGCGCGAGATTTGCACACCTATGAGCGAAGCTGTTTCCTCGGGCGAGAAGCTCAAATTTCTCGACACCACGCTTTACACCGTCGTGATGAACACCGGCCTGCGCTGGCTGCCGGTCGCCGCTGCCGTCGGGCCGGCCGCATTGCCCCTGTGGTTGCTTGCACTCGTCACGTTCTTCATTCCGCTGGCCAGCGCCACGGCCGAGCTGACGGATCGTATCGAGGGTGAGGGCGGCATTTATATCTGGGTGCGCGAGACCTACGGCCCTGTCGCCGGCTTTCTCTGCGGTTGGTTCTACTGGTTCGCGCTGATGCCGTATTTCGCCGGTATCCTCTATTTCAACGCTGGTCTCGCGCTCAGCGCTTTAGGCCTCGACACGACCAACACCGGCCTCTATCTCGCGATCTGCACGGCCATCGCTATTGCGGTGACATTGCTGCAGCTTGTGGGGCTGCGTTTCTCCAAATGGCTGCCGAACGCCGGCACGCTTGCCAGCTGGGTGATCCTTGCTGCGCTGGTGCTTGTCGCGGGAACGCTGCTCGCACGGCATGAGAGCGCCACCAACTTCGCGGCTGGGCCCTTTATCGCGCCGTTCAACTTCGATACCGCCATCCTCTGGGGCACCATCGTCTTCGCCTATAGCGGTATCGAAGCCGTCGCCTTCATGCGCAACGATATCGAAGGCGGCATGAAGACCATCCTGCGCGTTCTTGCGATCGTCGGTGTTGTCATCGGCATTCTCTATCTCGTCGGCACCATCGCGATGCTGGTCATTCTGCCAGCCGGCCAGATGACACGCCTTGGCGGGTTCGCCGATGTGCTGCGCGCCGTGTTCGCGCGTGGCGGCATGCCTGGTCTCACACCCTATGCCATCGCCTTTCTATCCCTTTCGATGCTGGGCGGCTTCACGGCGTGGTTCGGTGCGGGAGCCCGCCTG
>DATAHD010000167.1:0-3548 GCA_036263395.1 Rhizomicrobium sp.
CTCGAATATCTCGTGAACGCCGAGTTCTACGGCGACAAGCTCTATCACATCTGGGCCGACAACTGCGCCAACGCCGAAGCCGCAACCTTGCTGCGCCAGAACGGCGTCGAAGAGACCAAACACGGCAAGCGGGCGCAGGAAGCGCTCAGCCTGTTCGACGCATAAGAGATTGAGCGGAGCGCTTCATGTGAAGCGCTCCGCTCCTCAACTCACAGACCGGCGTTCGGATTGACGAGATACTTCTCGCCGGTCGCCTTCTTGTTATAGCCGTCGACCGCCGCCTTGCTCAGCATATCGGGCAGCGAGATGTTGTGCGAGTAGTGGCTCGCGAAGGTCGTCTTGACCTCGCTCGCCACACGCTGGCGCAGCTTTTCCGTCTCGACTGGGCCGATCTTGGCGATGAACGGCGTCAGCAGCCAGCCGCCAACGCCCCACGTCATACCGAAGGCGCGATTAAGTTCGGTCGGGCCGGTGTCGAGGCCGCCATAGATGTAGACCTGCTTGTAAGTGTTGGAGCCGTACCGGCTAAAGCCCGGCGAACGCTTCACCGCGGCAACTTCCATGCCGGTGAGGATTTGGCCCGCAAGCTTGCCGCCGCCAATGGCATCGAACGCGATCGTCGCGCCGGTATCGGTCAACGCCGCGATCAGATCGTCCATGAACGATGCCTTGGACGTATCCACGACATGCACCGCGCCGATGTCCTTCAGGATCTTCGCCTGTGCATCACTGCGTACGATGTTCACCAGCTGGATGCCGTCTTTGAGGCAGATCTTCTGCAGCATCTGACCGAGGTTCGACGCGGCGGCCGTATGAACCAGCGCGGTATGCCCTTCGAGACGCATCGTCTCGGTCATGCCGAGCGCGGTCAGCGGGTTGACGAAACACGACGCGCCTTCGGCCGCCGTCACGCCCGGATGCATCAGCAGGCAATCGCTAGCCTTCAGCGTGCGATACTGCGCATACATTGCGCCGCCGAGGATCGCGACCGTCTTGCCAAGAAGATGCTGCGCGTTCGCACCGGCCTTGATGACCTCGCCTGCGCCTTCATTGCCGGCCGGCAGCGACTGACCGGCGCGCGCCGCCATAGCGCGGCGATAGGCTTCCGGCACCGGCGCCACAACCTTCGCACTCGCGCCACTGCCCGAATACGTCGCCTTCGACATGTCGGCGGCACCGAAGAGAAGGCCGATGTCCGACGGGTTGATCGGTGTCGCATCGACGCGCACCAGCACTTCATCCGGTCCGGGCTCGGTCACAGGCACTTTCGCCAGCGTGAGTTCGAGCGTGCCCTCGTTGGTCGCGAGTGTGCGCAGCTGCAATCCGTCCATCACCATTCTCCCAAATATCGTTGTGGCGAGAGCCTAGTGCGGCGGCAGGCGGCGGCGCAACGGCTAGCTCACCACCACGAACTTCACAGAGTCGATGTGCACCGCATCGCGCCGCTGCGACGCCGCATTACCCGCGCGGGTAACGAGGAGATCATACGGCTCAATCCGAAGCGTGAACGGTCCGGCACCACTCTTCACCACGCGAGTCACATCGAAGCGTTGCGCCGCGCCGTGCATCGCCATGCCGGGCATCTGGGCGTGTGTCGCCCCGAAAAGATCGAGGAGACCGACGGGCTGCTGAGCCTTCCCGTTGCTGCGATCAAGGAAGACCGCAAAGCCGCTCGATGGGACGCGGTCAAATCGGATGCCGCTGAGTTCGAGGAAGACGCGAGCGCCGGGTGAACCGAGTTGTGGCGCAGCGAGCGAACCACCGCGCGGCGCGCTTTCCAGCTCATCCCGATTGGCGCTGCCGCCTGCTACCGCGCCGACTGTCGCCGAAGCGACGGATGCGAGCACGGACCGCTTGGCCGCGGTCTGCGGCGTCAGCGAGACAGCACCGGCATCGGAGATGAGCTGGCGTTGCTGGGGCGCCGCTTTCTTTGGCGGCGGCGGGGGTGCTGGTGGCGGCGCGGCTTCTGCTGCGGCACCGGATGGTGGCGGTTCTGCACGCGTGCCGCGACGCACCGGTGCCGATGATGTGACGACCGGTTGAGGCCGCGGCGGCAATTGAAGGGACGGTGCACCGCTGATCGTGTCGTAGGGCGATTCCAGCTCGAGATAGTCGCGGCGGCTCATGCTCTGCTCGGTGCCATCGACATCGAGGAAGACCCACGGCTTTTCGTTCCACCAGTCGTCGGGAGGCATGGTGCCCCAGCGCTTGCCGGGATTGCGCATCCACTCCGCCCACATGCGGTCGATGTTGGCGTGATGCACCCAGAACACGGGATCGAACGCTGCCGTCGTGATCTCGGCCATCGCGCCGTTCACTGAATTGACCACACCACCAACCGCAAGATGAATGTCGTTGTGCGGGCGTTGCTCAAGGAGACCGATCTGCGTCTCCTCGGGACCGAGATGATCGCCGGCGAGGCCCGGCACGCCCGGCTCGTGGAAGAAGTTCGCGGCGTCGTGCGCAGCGTGCGCCTCACCGATCGCGCCGGAGAGTTCGAGGCGACCGGAGACGAAGGCGAGTTCGCGGTTCGGGTGATAGAGTGGGTTTGTGCGTGTCCGCTGCGAGTCGACAAACTTCACACCGAAGACATCCGGGAATACGCGGTCGGCGGGCAGTGCGTAATTCCAGTACGGCAGCGCGAGATCGGGATCGCTGGCGGCGTCGCGCAGGACGCGCTCAAAATAGTGCAGATAGGCGCGGTGCCAGATGACGAAGTCGGCCGATGCCTGGCCGAAATGCGGGCAGCGATTCCAGTAGCGGTTCGAATCCACCTTCGAGAGTTTGGCGTCGCGAGCCAGCGCGTCCTGGTAGAGCGCATCGCTGTAGGCGTGAATCGCGCCCTGAAAGAACCAACTCTTATGATCCGAAGGCAGGCGCGACTTCATCACGGCGACGCCGCGGCGCAGCGATTCGAGGCGCTTCGGATCGGAAACGAACGCGTCGAGCGCGAGCCGTGCCGGTCCCGGTGCAATGGCAGCCCGGACGCCGACGACACCGACGCCGAGTGCTGCACCGGCGGCAACCGCCGTGCCTACGAATTGACGCCTTGTCTGCCCCATGCCCTTGCCCACCCCGATCCGGTGGCTAGCTTAACAGAAATACCGCGCTGCAACGGCAGCATCCTTCGCGCGTTCATGGCAGGATAGTTCGGTTCTTGAAGGTTTTATTCCATGCGCCTCGATGATCTTCGCAGCTCCAGCAATGTCGACGACCGCCGCGGAATGGGCGGTGGCGGGCGGATGATCGCCGGGGGCGGCGGTCTGGGCCTGGTCGCCATCGTCGTGATCTCGCTGCTGTTCGGCGTGAACCCGAGCGATATCCTCAACCAGGTAGGCGGCGAGGATACCGAGCGGCCGGCGGCATCGAGCGGGCCGCGGGCGGACGATGCGGACTTCGACTTCGCCAAGAAGATCGTCGGCTCGGCGGAGGACATCTGGTCTCAGGTGTTGGCGGAGAAAGGCGTGCAGTTCACGCCGGCGACGCTGACGACCTACGATTACCAGACGCAGACAGGATGCGGCACGGGGCAATCGTCGGCCGGGCCG
>DATAHD010000168.1:0-1604 GCA_036263395.1 Rhizomicrobium sp.
CCGAGCGTTTCGCCAGCGATGCGCTGGAGACGCCGGAGGACTTCGACGCCGGCGGAAGTTTGCACGAAGAACTGGACGACGAAGACGAGGTCGATGATGACGACCTCGATGACGATGACGACGATCTCGATGACGAAGACCTGGATGACGAAGAACTTGACGACGACGTCGATGATGACGACCTCGACGACGACGAAGATCTCGATGAAGACGAGGATGACGACGAATACGAAGAGGAAGACGACGTGCTTCCCGAAGACCGGGACGATCCGGACGTGGGCGAACGCCAGAGATAGCCTTCCGGATCCACTGCCGCGACGCGGTTGAGGCCGCTGGCCCACACCACTTAAGCTCCCCGTGCGGTTCCAACGCAGGACCGCTGAACTACACGCCCGATCGGGCCGGGGAGATGCAGATGCTGACACGCACCTGTTTGCTGTCCACTCTCGCGACTCTGAGTGTTCTGCTCGGCTGCGCGGCCGATTCCATGGCCGCGGCACCCGTACAAAGGCAAAACGCCGCGCCGCTGGCGCTGACCTGCGACCGCGCCTGCCTCTATGGCGTGCTCGATCAGTACCTCACCGCGCTCTCGCGCAAGGATCCGGCGCTGGTGCCGTGGGGTCTGGTGGTGCGCAACTCCGAGAACAATGTCCCGCTGCCGGTGGGCGACGGCCTGTGGGGCACCATTACCCAACTCGGCAGTTATCAGCTCAAGATGGCCGATCCGGATTCCGGCCAGGTGGGCTACTTCGGCAACGTGGACGAGACGGGCGCGGTATCGCCCTTCGTGCTGCGGCTGAGGGTGGAGCAGCGCAAGGTGGTGGAAGCCGAGACGCTGGTGCGCCGCAAGGCCGATGACGCCAACTACATGGCCGATCCGGAGTTCAAGGACAAGCCGGTGCTGAATGAAATGCTGGCGCCAAAGGAGCAGTTGCCGCGCGAGCGGCTGATCTCCATCGCCGATGGCTATTTCGACACGCTGCAGCTCAACGACGGCACGCTGTTCACGCAGTTCGACGAGCACTGCGACCGCGTGGAAAACGGCTTCCGCACCACCAACAATCCGGATGGCGCGCGGATCAGCCCCATCATGGCGATGGGCTGCGAAGCGCAGTTCAAGCTGGGCAATTTCCGCTATGACGACCGGCTGCGCGCGCGTCGCTACCCGCTGGTGGATGTGGAGCGCGGGCTGGTGCTGGCCAGCGGTTTCATCGATCACGCCGGCCGGCTTGGCACCTACACGCTGACCAACGGCAAGCAGGAAACTTCGCGCTATCGCCGTCCGCATTCCTATTACCTGCTCGAGCTGTTCCGCATCACGCCGCAGGGAAAGATCCGGCAGATCGAGGCGGTGTTCATGACCGTGCCGTATCGCACGCAGTCGGCATGGAAGGATGAAGACTGAGCGCGTGGCGATGCGGGTGCTGATGCTGGCGTGCGCAGCGTTGTTGCTCCCGTTTCCGGATCTGTTGGCCGCACCGCATCCCTACAAACCTGTGTCGATACGCGCGGCGCAGTACAACGAGTGGCAGCGCCATGCGGCGTATGTCCCGATGCGCGATGGCACTCGGCTGGCGATGACCTGGTACGTACCCGACAAGGCC
>DATAHD010000169.1:0-3559 GCA_036263395.1 Rhizomicrobium sp.
ACGGCCTTGCCGTTCTGATCCTTGAACGTCTCCACCACCATGAAAAGCATCCGGCACCGCTCTGGTTTGCGCATGGCGGGCATGAGCCGCCGCTCGCTCATGTGTATGGCGCTTTGCCTCGCGGCCTGCAACGCTGGGCGCGGAAAAGCTGGAGGACACGACGATGAGCGCACCCGAATTCAACAATCCCTCGACTGTGATGAAACCGGTCGGTGCCTATTCGCACGCCGGTCTGGTGAAGGCGGGATCGGATATTCTCTACATCGCAGGGCAGGTCGGTATCACGGCCGACGGCACGATGCTGGACGGTCTTGCGGCGCAGGCGGATGCGGCGTTCGGCAATGTGCTGCGCATTCTGGAAGCGAACGGCATGACGGCGGCGAATCTCGCCAAGCTGAACATCTATGTCGTCGCAGGACAGGACGCGGCGGTGACGCGCGAGGCACGCAAGAAACACCTCGGCGAGGCGCGGCCGGCATCGACGTTTGTGTTCATCTCGCAGCTGGTGGATCCGAAGCTGCTGATCGAGGTTGAAGGCGTGGCTTGTCGGTAGCCACAGGCGCTCTTCAAAAACCAAAATACGTCGTCATCACCGGGTAAGCCGAAGCGCAGCGTAGGCCATCCCGGTGATCCATTGCCTCGATGTGTGACCAGCGAAGCTCAGTGCCGAATAGTTGCGGCAATGGATGGCCGGTACGCCCTGCGCTGCGCTCCGGGTCGACGCGGCCATGACGATTTTTCGAGTAGAGAAGTACGGTGGTTGTTAGCTTCTGAGTTCGTCCGTCACCCCGACGGCGATGTCGCTGACGTACGGGTTTGTCTTTCGCTCCCAGCCGAAGGTCGACATGTCGCCGTGGCCGGAGACGAAGGTGATGTCGTCGCCGAGCGGCAGGACGCGTTCGCGGATCGCGCTGATGAGCTGGTTCCAGTCGCCGCGCGGCAGGTCGCAGCGGCCGATGGAGCCGCGGAACAGCACGTCGCCGACGAAGGCGATCTTCACGCCCTGATGATAGAAGATGACATGCCCCGGCGTGTGGCCCGGACAGTGGCGCACGCCGAGCGTCACGTCGCCGACGGTCACCGTGTCGTTGTCCTCCAGCCAGCGGTCGGGGAGGCAGTTCTCCGCATCGCCGAAGCCGGGGCGCTTGGCATTGCGGCCGAGGTCATCGAGCAGGAAGAGATCGTCCCTGTGCGGACCTTCGACCTGCACGCCGAACTCGCGCGCCAGCTTGGCAGCGCCGCTCGCATGATCGAGGTGGCCGTGGGTGAGCAGGATCTTCTCGATGGTGATGCCCTGAAGCCGGGCAATCTCTTTCAGCTTGTCGGTCTCGCCGCCCGGATCGACGAAGGTGCCGCGCATGGTCTTGGTGCACCACACCAGCGAGCAGTTCTGCTGGTACGGGGTGACGGGAATCACGGCGACTTTGAGAGGGGGCTCGGACATGGCGCCATCCTTACGGATTGGGCGGCGGAAGGTCCACCGTGGCTCTTCGCGGTTGTGCCATTTTGGGACACCCGCAGAACGCCTGCGGAATTGTGGATAAGCAGAGGTAAATGAAGGTTCCGTAGGGAAAAATCGCCGCCCGATGTGACCGCGTGGACACAAAACCGGGCGGTGAATCCGTTGAATGGAACCAATCCAATCTGCTAAACTTTCCGCAGAATACGTGGTGTTTTTTGGGACTTCGTGGCGTGGTCATGAAGGTGAATGGGCGTGCTTGCCTGCCGGTGATTCTGGCGGCGATGACACTTGCCTTCTCGGCAGCGCCGGCGTCGGCCGCGCCTGAGGCCCCCGCCACCGCCGTCAGCAGCTTCTCCCTCGAACGCACCAGCGCCTTCACGCCAACCTACGACGCGAACCCGGTTGCGGTCGACATTCTGGGCCGCGAGCCGATCCTTGCGCGCGATTTCGTCGGACAAGCGCGGTTCGGTGACGAGTTCGTGCTGGGCTTCGGCACGCGCGTCGGCAGTCTCGCCGGTCTGTTCAGCGACACCGATGCGAACGCCGGTGCGTTCCGCAATCTCTTCGCCGACTCTGCCGGTGTGAACGCGCCGTATGCATCGCTCGGCGACAACGGCTCGTTCGTCAGCGCGACAGTCAAGCTTGCCAACGATCTGCATTTCACCGTCGCGCAGTCGTTCCTGTCGCCGGAGCGCGATCCGTTTGCGGTGAACCCCACGAGTGCCGCCGCGACGGTGTTCGGCAATGCACCGGCGCTCACCGACAGCCGCAGCGTGAACGCGACGGTCGCGAGCCTGAACTGGAATGTCGCGAACTGGGCCGGACTCGGCGTGACCGCAAGTCAGACGAACGAGCGCAATGGCATGCTCGGCAATCTCGACACCGATACGCTCGACATCGGCGGCGCCAAGACGTCGGCGGTCGGTGTGTCGGGCCGCGTCGGTCTTGGCGACGGCTGGGTCACGACGGCGTCGTACAGCATCGGCCTGACGCAGGTTGCGCCGAAGCGCAGCGGTTTCCTGACCGACAGCGATCTGCGTACGCGCTCCTATGGCGTCGCGGTCGCGAAGAACGGCTTGTTCGGTCACAACGATGCGCTGGGCCTTGCAGTTTCGCGGCCGATCCAGGCGTACACGATGGCGGCCAACCTGCTGGGGCCGGTGACATTCGACAAGAGTCAGGCGCTCAACATCCAGCCGATGTCGATGCTGCAGACGACCAAGACGCCGGAGACCGACTTCGAACTCGGCTATGTCACCACGTTCTTCGACGGTGCGCTGGCGCTGCAGACCAACGCCGCCTACCAGATGAATCTGCAGGGCCAGAACGGCAAGAACGGCCTAGCGGTCGTGACGCGGACGAAGATCAACTTCTGAAATCGCCTGCGCTTAGGGCTTTGCTTTCTCTTTGCGGAGATAGCGCCAGAGTAAGAGACCCAGGCAGCCCACACCGATAGCGAGCCCAAGCCATCCCATGACGGGATTGTGAGAGCCAAACATCGCGCGCAACCCACCCAATATGCAGACCAGGCCCAGCGCCAGAAGAATATTGTTTGGATTGCTTGTCATGATCGCCCCCCGGCAAGCACGACGGTAGACCCGCGCTGAAACGCGAGCAATCCTTCCTCATTCGACAAAGCGTCAGATTTCGTCGTCGTAGCTGCGGATGCTGGCTTCGCGTAGGTCGAGTTCGCGTTCGATGCGGCGACGGGCGTCGTCTTTCAACTCGCCGGCGCGGAACAGATCGTTCACCGCATCGCGCTCCGCCTCGATCAGTTTCAACTCGGCTTCTTCGCGTTGCGTGAGCGTGTCGCGTTCGTCCTCGCCATGCAGGCGGGCGAGGCGGTCGTTCTGCGCGCTGCGCAAGGTATCGGCGAGCTCGGCGGAGAAGGTCGCCTCCAGCGAGAGCTGGTCGATCAGCAAGGTCGAGACCTGGATGCCCTGTTGCCGGGCGAGACGTTCCTCATCGCGCTCCGCACGGCGTTCGTTGGTGCCGGCATTTTCGAGGCCGAGGATACGCATGACGGTTGGCAGCAGCAGGCCCTGACCGATCAACGTCACCACGATCACCGAAAAGGTGAGGAACAGGATCAAATCG
>DATAHD010000170.1:0-4484 GCA_036263395.1 Rhizomicrobium sp.
AGCAGCCGTGGATGTCGCCGATCGCATAGATCAGGTCGGTCGTCATAGTTCACTCGAGATTGTGGGGTCGCCGCCAGAGACGCATCGAAAGGCGCGATGGCGCGCGTCGTCGCGAGGACTGGCGCCAGTATAGCCCAAAAGCAAACGGCGCGGGAGGTGTCCCGCGCCGTTCGAATGTCTGCGTCAGACGCTAACTTAGTGCACGTCTTTCCAGAGCTTCTTGTAGCTGAGGAACAGCAGCACCGAGAGCAGCAGCAGGAAGATCATGACGCCGAAGCCGGTGCGATGACGCTCTTCCAGCTTGGGTTCCGCCGTCCACATCAGGAAGGTCGAGACGTCATGCGCCATCTGATCGACGGTCGCCTTGGTGCCGTCCGAATAGGTCACCTGGTTGTCCGACAGCGGCGGCGGCATCGAGATGTTTCCACCCGGGAAGTACGGGTTGAAGTACTTGCCGTCCAGCACCTTGAAGCCGACCGGCGGCTTTTCGTGGAAGCCGGTCAGGATCGCGTGGATGTAGTCGGGGCCGCCTTCGCGCGCCTTCGCCATCAACGACAGATCCGGCGGCAGCGCGCCATTGTTCGACGTACGGGCCGCCTGCTCGTTGGCGAACGGTGCCGGGAAGTGGTCGGACGGGATGCCCGGGCGCAGCAGCGGATTGCCGCTGGCGTCCATGGTCTCCCCCTTGTCGTTCGGGCCGGCCGGGATCTTGTAGGCCGCGGCAATCGCCTTCACCTCGGCTTCGCTGAAGAAGCCGCTGCCGCCTTCACCGCCGGTGAGCGAGTGGAAGGAGACGAGGTTGAGGCTGTGACAGGCCGAGCAGACTTCCTTGTAGACCTGGAAGCCGCGCTGCAGCGCCGCGCGGTCGTACTTGCCGAACGGGCCGTTGAACGACCATTCCTGCTTCTCCGGCTTTTTGCCTTCGGTGATCTCGTGCTCGACTTCGGGCGACATCGTTTCGGCGGCGAGAACCGGCGTAACGAGGAGGGCCGACACCAACCCGAGTGCGGAAAGGAGTTTCATGGATTTCCTCACTCGGCGGGCTGCAGAACCGGAGTCGCGATCGAGGCCGGCAGCGGTTTTGTGGTTTCGAACAGCGGAACCAGCGGGAGCAGGATCCAGAAGTAGGCGAAGTAGTAGATCGTGGCGATACGGGCGATCCACACGTCCGGGATCGGCGTGCCGGGGAAGAGATCGTCCGGACGCTGCGCACCGATGAAGCCGAGAACCAGGACCGCCAGGATCAGGATGACGAAGAACTGGCGCATCACAGGGCGGTAGTTCATCGAGCGAACGTGGCTGCGGTCGAGCCACGGCACGAAGAACAGCGTGCCGATGGCGCCGAACATCACGATCACGCCGACCAGCTTCTGCGGCACCGAGCGGAGCATCGCGTAGAACGGCAAGAGGTACCATTCGGGCACGATGTGGGCCGGTGTCACCAGCGGGTTGGCGGCGACATAGTTCGCAACGTCACCCAGCATGTTCGGCGCGTAGAACACGATCGCCGCGTAGAACAGCAGGAAGAGCGTCAGATAGAAGGCGTCCTTCGTCGTGTAGTAGGGATGGAACGGGACAGTGTCCTGCGGCCCCTTCACGTCGATGCCGAGCGGGTTGTTGTTGCCCGGAACGTGCAGCGCCCAGATGTGCAGACCCACGATGCCGGCGATCACGAACGGCAGCAGGTAGTGCAGCGAGAAGAAGCGGTTGAGCGTCGGATCGCCGACCGCGTAGCCGCCCCACAGCCACTGCGTCACATGCGTGCCGAGGCCGGGGATGAGCTGGTCGAGTGAGGAGAAGAAGTTCGTGATGACGGTGACGCCCCAGAAGGACATCTGGCCCCACGGCAGGACGTAGCCCATCACCGCGGTCGCCATCATGCACAGATAGATGAGGACGCCGAGGATCCAGAGCACTTCGCGCGGCGCCTTGTACGAACCGTCGTAGAGGCCGCGGAAGATGTGGATGTAGACGGCGAGGAACATCATCGACGCGCCGTTGGCGTGCCAGTAGCGCAGCAGCCAGCCGTAATTCACGTCGCGCATGATGTTCTCGACGGAATTGAAGGCGTTCGCGCCGCTCGGATCGTAGTGCATCGCCAGCACGATGCCGGTGACGATCTGCGAGGCGAGGATGAACGTCAGAACGACGCCGAAGATATACCAGAAGTTCAGGTTCTTCGGGGTCGGGAAGGTCAGCATCGTATCGTGCGCGAAACGCACGATCGGCAGACGGGAATCGAGCCAGCGCTCGAAGCCGCTCTTCGGAACGTAGGTGGATGGTCCGGACATGAAGCGCTCCGTTAGCCGATCTTGATCTTGGTGTCGGACAGGAAGGAATAGGGCGGCACCGGCAGGTTCTCCGGCGCGGGGCCTTTGCGGATGCGGCCGGCGGTGTCGTACTGCGAACCGTGGCACGGGCAGAGATAGCCGCCGAACTCACCCTGATTGTTCAGCGGGATGCAGCCGAGGTGCGTGCAGATGCCGATCAGCACCAGCCACTCCGGCTTCACTTCGCGGTTCTTGTCCGAGGCGTCGGCGCTATCGGGCAGGTTGGCATTGCGGGCGAGCGGGTCCGGCAGCGCGGAGAGCGGCACGGCTTTCGCCTCGTCGATCTCTTTCTTGGTGCGACGGCGGATGAAGATCGGCTTGGAGCGCCACATGGCGACCATCTGCTGACCTTCCTGGACCGACGTGATGTCGATCTCGACGGAAGAGAGCGCGAGAACGGAAGCCGACGGGTTCATCTGGTCGATGAGCGGCCATGCGGCTGCGGCAGCGCCGACCGCCGCGGCCGATGCCGTCGCTACGTAGATGAAGTCGCGCCGCGTGGGTTCGGGCGATGTCGTGCTGGCCACGGGATTCACCTTTGAAAACAGGCGCGCCGGGACGCAAGAAGACCGGCCACGCCACCCCCGGAATCACTGGGCGGGCCGACAAAACGCGGGCGTAAAATAGTGACTGACCTATAGGGGGTCTCGCGGCATGGTGCCGCATAAATCGGGGGATTTCACGGGGTTGGTGCGGTTGGCGGGGTCAGCATTCGAGCGCGCTCATATGCCCCGCACGGGCGTAGCGAAGGATGTCCGCGTCCCGCGTCAGAAGCGTCAGTCCATACTCGAGTGCCGTCGCGACCACGACCCGATCGCCGGGATCGAGATTGAGGTCGCGCGACAGCAGTGCGGATTCGAGCAAAACATGCGGCGGCATCTCAGCGACCGCGATCCCGGGGCGGGCCAGCAGCGCATCCAGCCAACGCTTTGGCGAATAGCTGGAGCGAAACCGCCCTTTGCGAGCCAGATTGCCCACCTCCCAGGCGGTGATCGGCGAGACATAGACACTCTCTCTGCGATCCGACGCGTGGTCGATGGCGTCCACCGCCTCCTGCCGAAGGTAGGCGTCGTCCATCAGCCACATGCAGGTGCAGGTATCGAGCAGAAGTGCGCCAGCTTTCATGGCTTGCGGCGCAACCCGGCTTCAATCCTGTCCGCCTTCCTGTCGAGGCTCGCTTCCCATTCCTCGAGTTCCTCGGGATCGAGCGAAGGCTTGGTCAAATCCCAGCTCGGGTCGATCCAGAAGGTGCCTTTCATTGCCCCGAACAGCGGCGAACGACGGGGCTTCAGATCCGCTGCCTGGGCAAATTCGCGTGCGGTTTCTGCCATACCCTGGGCCTTTCCTTCACTCAAACGCTGAAAAACCACCTGCTTTCCAGCGCGGTCGATCTCCGTCGCTTCAAAGCCTGCATCCATCCACGCCTTTGCCTGCACGTGAGTTTCGCCGGGATGGTTTGCCCACCATGCGGCATGCTCGTGCGCCGACCGCGGGAGCTTGGCGTCGATCACGCGTTCGACCTCGGCGAAGCTCATGGAGACGCGTTGGGCGTATTGGCCTTTGAGGTGCTTTGTAAGCGGATCGTATTTTGACATTCGGCACTCAATAGTATGTACTATTAGTACTGTAACTTCCCCTTTGAGTCAAGAATGCGCCTCGCCCTCTTTGAACCCGATATTCCGCAGAATGCCGGGACTTTGATCCGGCTGGGTGCCTGCCTTGGGGTTGGGATCGACATCATTGAGCCGTGCGGGTTCGTGATCGGCGGGGCGGCGTTCAAGCGGGCGGGGATGGATTACCTGGAGATGGCGGCGGTGACCCGCCACACCTCATGGACCACCTTTTGCGCGGCGCGGGCGGGTGCGGCCGGTCGCCTCGTTCTCTTGACCACCAAGGGAGCGGGTTCCTACATCGACTATGCCTTTGCGCCGGACGACACCATTCTTCTGGGCCGTGAAAGTGCGGGCGTCCCCGAACATGTGCACTCTGCCGCCGATGCGCGGCTGCGCATCCCGATGGCGCCCGGATTGCGTTCGCTCAACGTGGCTGTGGCCGCAGCCATGGTAGTGAGTGAGGCGCTTCGCCAGACAAAGGGATTTCCGGGTTGACCGCCACCGAGATTGCCGACCGCAAGCGCCGCGCCCAGGACTGGTT
>DATAHD010000171.1:0-7317 GCA_036263395.1 Rhizomicrobium sp.
TTCATGCTGAAGCACAAAGACCGCTTCGACGACGCGATGATGCGCGCCCTGTCCGAACGGGCGGGAGGCCTCCCACCCGGCAGCGACTCCGCCAAGGTGCGCGAAGGCAAAGTCGGCAAGAACCGCCGCGAACTCCCGCAAGATCTCGCCGACGAAATCGACGCCATCTGGCGCGAAATTGTGACGCCGAAGACGGGGTTTGCGGACTACGTCGCGCTTTCGGCGACGCTGCGCTAGCGTGGATGGACTTGCAGGAAACCGGGGTGGCGGAATTGCTCGCCCGCTTTTAGCCGCGTGGGCAGATCCGGAGCGTTCGGCAGCGTTTTCGTCATCTTCGGATCGTAGTGCGCGTTCTCGCCGAAGAAGCGCATCGTCAGCGTGCGGCGGCGTTGACCGGGACGCGTCGGCGCGCCGCCGTGCAGCGTGCGAAAGTGGAAGAAGATCACATCGCCCGGCTCGACCGGCCAGGTGACGATGTTCCACTTGCTGCGCTCCGCTTCGATCGGCGGCAGGCGCGGATATTCGTCAGACTCGACGATCGGAATCGTGTCGTCGGCGAGATCGAACTTCGAGGCGTTGTAGACCGTGCCCTTGTGCGAGCCCGGCACGAACTCCAGCGAGTCTTCGACGGCGAGCTTCTCGAACGTGATCCAGGCGACGGCGACATCTTCACCATCGAGCGGCAGGTACGATCCGTCCTGATGCCACGGCGTGCGCCGGGTCTCGCCACCTTCTTTCAGAAACACCTGCTCATAGATGAACCAGACAGGATCGGTGCCCCACAGCTTCGCGCAGATCGCCGGGATGGGCGATGCCTGCAGCATGTCGCCGTAGCCGTCGAGCACCTTCGGATGATACGAGTCCGCATAGAACAGCGGCCCGTTGCGTTTGCGTGCGGCGATACCCTGCGGCGTCGGATTGGCGAGGCTCCACTCCCACGCCTTCAGCGCGGCATCGAGCTGTTCGGCATCCAGCACCTTCGGCAGATGCACCACGCCATCGCGCTTGTAGGTCTCGCGCGCCGCCGCCCAATCGATCGTCATGTCTTAGGCCAGCATCGGTGGCATGCCGGGTTCGGCCTTTGCCATCGCACGCTGATAGGCTGGGCGCGCACCGATCCGCGCGAGATACGCCTTCAGATTCGGGAAGCCGTCGATGGAGATGTTGCGGAACGCGCGGCTGGTGGTCAGGCAGTACACCATCATGATATCGGCCGTGGTCAGGTTCTTGCCGCCGAAGAATTGCACCTCACCCAGACGCTTCTCAACCATCGCCCAGCCGCGTTGGCTGCGATCGTTGACGAATACCGACGCGGGATTGCCCTCGCCGCCACCGGCCAGCACCAGCTGCATCATCAAGGTCGTCATGAAGGTGCCGTTGGACCAGTGGAACCAGAACAGGTGGTCGGCAAAATCCGGATCGTTCGGCTTCGGCGTCAGACGCCCGTCGCCATACTTTGCGCAGATGTAATCGCAGATAGCGGCGCTCTCACCCAGCACGAGGTCATCGTCGGTGATCACCGGCGCGATGCCCATCGGATGCAGCGCCTTATACTCGTCCGGCGCCAGGCGGTTGTCGGCGCGGCGGTCGTAACGCTTGAACGCGTAGTCGATGCCGAGTTCTTCGCACAGCCAAACGATGCGCTCAGATTGCGAGATGCCAAGGTGATGAACGGTCAGCATGCGACCTGCCTCTTCTCTGTTTTTGAAATGAAACTGTGATGCGGTTTAGCGCACCGTCTCCAATTTCCTCGGAGCCTTCGCGCGGCGCGGCTTGCTCTCGGCTTTGGGCTTGGGAAGGAGACGGAAGCGTGTCTGGCACCAGGCGAAATCGACGCCGACGTCCAGCAGAGCGTCGGAGCGACCGCACGGGCAACCCCATTCCATCACCTGGATAATGCGATAGGTCTCGCCCGCCACAAGCGGCACCGGCCTGCCGGTGGCATGGTTCGGCGCAGCATTCACGCAGAGAACCAGATCGCCAGGGCCGATTGCGTCGCTCATGACCTTCCATCCAATGCCCAGGAGGCGAGATTAAGCCTCGCCTCCCCGCGGGGCAAGAACGTCAGTCGTTCAGCTCCAGCCCCTTCATGTCGCCCGCCTTGCGCCATTCTTCGAGCAGCGCGTTGAAGGCGTTGATGCCCGGCGTGTAAGTGCCGCCGGCCAGACCCGTGCCCGCGTTGCCCTCGTTGTTGTAGTAGCCCGGCGTGCAGGCATCGAGGAAGGCGCGGTTGTTGATCTGCACACCCTGGATCAGCTTCACCCAATCGTCCTGTGCTTCCTGCGTCGGCTGTACCGTCGACTTCTGGCGCGCCTGCGTTTCCTTGATGATGTAGGCGATGTGCTTGGCCTGATCGTCGAACATCGCGGTCATGTTCACGCTGAGCGCGTTCTGCGAGATGCCGATGTAGAACCAGTTCGGGAAGCCGCGCGTCGAGAAGCCGTGCAGCGTCTTGAAGCCGTCCTTGAAGTGATCGAACAGCGACTTGCCGCTCTCACCGTTGATCTCGATGCCGAGGCGGCGCTTGAAATCCGCCGTGATCTCGAAGCCGGTCGAGAAGATGATGCAGTCGACTTCGTATTCCTTGCCGTTGGCGACGACGCCGTTCTTGGTGATGCGATCGACGCCCTTCGATCCGCTGACGTCGACCAGTTCGACGTTGGGGCGGTTGAAGGTCGGCAGATACTCATCGTTGAACGTCGGGCGCTTGCAGAACTGGCGATACCAGGGCTTCAGCGCCTCGGCCGCGTCCTTGTCTTCCGTCACCGTGTCGTCGACGCGTTTGCGGATCTCGTTCATCTTCTTGAAGTCGGCGTTTTCCATGATCTCGCCGATTTGCTGCGGGGTCAGCGGCGTGTCCGACTTCGGGATCGCCATGACATTGCGGAAGATGCTGGTCCAGCCATCATTGACGAGGTCTTCGGTGTAGGGCTGCCCGGTCAGGATGCCAGCGAAGTTCTCGCGGCGGGCGCGCTGCCAGCCAGGCTGCAGCGACTTCGCCCACTCCGGATCGGTCAGCTTGTTGCCGCGCAGATCGACGGACGACGGCGTACGCTGGAAGACGTAGAGCTGCTTGGCGTGACGGCCGAGCGCGGGCACGCATTGGATCGCCGTGGCGCCGGTGCCGATGATTGCAACGCGCTTGTCGGCCAGCTTGGTCAGCTCACCGTTCGTGTCGCCGCCGGTGTAATTGTAGTCCCAGCGCGAGGTATGGAAGGTGTGGCCTTCGAAATCCTCGATCCCCGGAATGCCCGGTAGTTTGGGGCGCGTCGCGGTGCCTAGCGCCATGACGATGAACTTTGCCTTCATCTTGTCGCCGTGGTTGGTCGACACAAGCCAGCGCTTCGATGCCTCGTCCCAATCGACCGAGGTCACGCGGGTCTGGAAAACGGTGATGTCGTAGAGCTTGTATTCGCGGCCGATGCGCTGCGAATGCTCGAAGATCTCCGAAACGTAGGAGTACTTCTCCTTCGGGATGTAGCCGAGCTCTTCCAGCAGCGGCAGATAGCAATAGCTTTCGATATCGCACTGCGCGCCCGGATAACGGTTCCAGTACCAAGTGCCGCCGAAATCGCCGCCCGCTTCGATGATGCGCACATCTTTCACGCCCGCCTCATGCAGGCGCGCACCGGCGAGCAGGCCGGAGAAGCCGCCGCCGATCACGATGACGTCTTTCTCATCGACGATCGGAGCGCGGGTGTAGCCCGGCGCAACGTAGGGGTCGTGGTCGTTGTAGTGGGCGAAGCGGCCCGTCATCGCGACATACTGGTCGGCGCCGTCGCTGCGCAGACGTTTGTCGCGTTCGGCGCGGTACTTGTCGCGCAGTTCGTTCGGATCGAAGCCGAGTTCGGCGGTGTCGTTCTTGTCCATGAGTTCCTCCAACGCCGCAGCCTACCCCAGCTCAGCGGACCATATTTTTATAACACGTACTGGAACGTCTTGGTGACGGATTGTCAATCCGGCTTTGCGCCCGATGGACACCTAACACTACGGCACCGGGCGTGTGCGTGCCGTCACAATATCGACCGGCCGATGTCGCCTGACGCAAAGCCCGTCGCACCGCGCCAAGCCGGTCCCGCAGCTCGTGTGCCACATGCGCCCCCGAACATCAGAGGGGAGCAATCCCATGACAACCACGATCATCAAAGACACCAACTCCATCGCCGAGAGCGGCAACGGCGACACCGGTATCGACATGAGCGCCGGCGACACCGCTTTCGTGCTCAGCACCGGCTCCATCATCGAATCCGGTACCAATTCGATCGGCATCAACATTGCGCTCAACAACGGTGACAACGCGACTGTCGATGTCGAGGGCTTCGTATACGCCAACGGCACCGGTATCCAAGGCTTCGGGCAGAACGAGCACGTCACCGTCAACGGCACGGTCGCCTCAAGTCTTTATGCGATGTACCTGGGAGGCGATCACGCGCACGTCACCATCGGCGCGACGGGTCAGGTGGACGGCTCGCTCGTCCTGAACGGCAACTTTTCCGATGTGCACAACAACGGCCTGATCACGGCCGACAGCAAGCGGACTGCTATCTATCTCGGCGCCTCGGGCGTCTGGAATACTGGGACCATTAGCTCCGAAGGAGACGCGATCCACTTCCAGGGCGCGTCAACCGGCTCCATCACCAACACCGGCATGATCGTGGGCGACCTGTCGGAAGAACCCGTGATCTCTCCAACCGCCGCTCTGAACGTTTACAACAGTGGCCAGTGGATGGCGCAGCAGCTGACGCTCACCGACGGCCTCGACACGTTCGTCAACACTGGCGAAATCACCGGCGCGATCTACCTCGGTGCCGGCGATGACTCCTATCAGGGCAGCGCCGGCCATACCTATGCCATCGTCTATGGTGGTGATGGCAACGACACGCTGCAGGGCGGCACCGAAGATAACGCCTTCGACGGCGGTACCGGGCGAGACGCCATTGACGGTGGCGGCGGCGCCAACACCGCCCAGTACAACGCATCGGCAGCGGGCGTCGTCGTGGATCTCTCCACCGGCGTCGCAAAATATGGCGATGCGGCGGGCGATCATCTTACGCACATCCAGAATCTCACCGGCTCGCTCAACGACGACAAGCTGACGGGCGATAACGGCAGCAATGTCCTCAATGGCCTGGTGGGTCACGACAAACTGTTCGGCAATGACGGCAACGACACGCTGATCGAGCTGGGCGGCAATGGCAAGACCGTCATGGACGGCGGCAACGGCGATGACTTGCTTCAGCTGACCGATTTCGACGCGCACACATACGGCAATTCGTTCGGCGCAGGCGCTAAAATCACTGGTGGCGCAGGCTTCGACACCGTCGAACTGCGCGGTGATTACGCCAGCGGCGTGAACTTCAACGCAACGACGATGCAAGGTGTCGAGTACCTGCAACTCGATGCGGGCTTCGATTACAAGCTCACCACCAACAACGCGACGGTTGCGGCGGGACAGACGATGGAGATCGACGCCTCGCAACTCGACGCGACGCATATCCTGACGTTCAACGGCGCAGCGGAGACCGACGGCAATTTCATCATCGATGGCGGCGACGGCAAGGACGTGATGACCGGCGGCGCGGGCAGCGACACGTTCTATGGCGGGCTCGGCGTCGACAAGATCACCAGCGGTCTTGGACATGACGTGTTCGTGTTCAACGATCCCGCCGAAGGAGGTCGCGATCAAATCACCGACTTCGACGCGAACAACGACGTGTTCCTGCTGCCTACCGTGGTGACCGGGATCGATAGTGCGGTTGGCGGCAATGTGAACTCGGCGAACTTTGCCAACAGCGTCGCAAACGACGTCGCCGGGCACTTGCTGGCCGACCACGCCATTCTGGTGACGGCGACCGGCGGCAACCTATCGGGCCACACCTTCCTCGTCGTCGACGCGAACGGGGCTGCCGGCTACCAGTCGGCCGGCGACTATGTGGTCGACGTGACCGGGATGACCGGATCGCTCACGACGAACGACTTCATCACCGGGTAGGACGTCACCCCCGTCCGGTGCATGTGCCCGCGTCCTCTCGACCCTCTTGGACGCGGGCACATCTGTTTTGCCAGGCACTCCCTTGGGGCGGCCGTCATGGTCATGACCGACTCCGGAGGAGAGTGTAGAGCCGGGCTACTTGCGCCACCCGAAAGCCACGCTCACAATTCCCCAAAAGATATACACATCGGGGAGCGTGCGATGGCGCGGGAACAGAAGCCGCAGGAATATTACGACCGCATCAAGGACAAGTTCGCGGAAGAACGCGACCTGCGCCTGAAATATCGGCCGGAGGGGACGTCGCAATACACCTCCGACGTCGACACCTTCGGCAAGTACACCGTCGATCCCTATACCGAGTCGCTGGCGGAAAATCCGCGCGCGCCGATCACCGATCATGTCGAGGTGCTGTTCATCGGCGGCGGCTTCTCCGCCCTCCTGACCGCGGCGCGGCTGCGCGAGCGTGGCGTGAAGAGCATCCGTATTGTCGAGCGCGGGGCCGATGTCGGCGGCACCTGGTACTGGAACCGCTATCCGGGCGCGGCCTGCGATGTGCCGTCCTACGATTACCTGCCGCTGCTGGATGAACTGAAATACATGCCGTCGCATCTCTATGCGAAGGGGCCGGAGATTTACGCGCATTGTCAGAACATCGCGAAGTTCTACGACCTCTATGATCTCGCCGTGTTCCGCACCACGGTCACCTCGACCGTGTGGGACGACAAAGCGAAGGTCTGGCGCATTGGCACCGATCGCGGCGATGCGATGACGGCGAACTTCGTGATCTGCGCCAATGGCACGCTGTCCAAGCCGAAGCTGTCCAAAATCGCCGGCATGGAGAAATTCAAGGGCTATGCCTTCCACACCTCGCGCTGGGACTATGAGTTCACCGGCGAAGATCTGTCCAAGCTGAAGGATAAGGTCGTCGGCATCATCGGCACTGGCGCCAGTGCGGTGCAGGCGATCCCGCGCCTCGCGAAGAATGCGAAGGAGCTTTACGTCTTCCAGCGCACGCCGTCCGGCATCGATTTCCGCAATGACCGGCCGACCGATCCGGAGTGGGCCGACTCCCGCCAACCCGGCTGGCAGACCGCGCGCCGCATGAAGGCAATGCGCGGCCGCGACGACGTCAACGCCCGCAAGGCCGAACTCTCGCAGCTGTCGCGCGAGGAGAAAGTGCGTCAGCAGGAGAACGACAACATCGAATACATGATGCGCATCCATCGCCGCATCGAAGAGGTGATCGAGGACAAGCAGACGGCGGAGTCGCTAAAGCCCTGGTACATGTTCATGTGCAAGCGGCCATGCTTCGACGACGAATACCT
>DATAHD010000172.1:0-2204 GCA_036263395.1 Rhizomicrobium sp.
GGCGTTGGTGGTGATTGCCGCTGCCTGATCGAGCAGCGTGGCCGCCTTCTCGAGTTCCACTTTGTATTCGACGGAGTACGGCACGGCGACGAGCGTGTCGCCCTCGCGGTGGACGACGGTATAGCCGTCGGTCAGCGCCGCTTTCTGGTCGGGATGGGCGGCGACGTAGGCCTCGAACGCCTCCTTCGTCAGGCCGGCGGGATAGAAGCCGTGGCCGAAGCCGTCCGGGCCGCCGGCGGTTTTGCACTGGCGGTTGTAGATCGCGGTCATCTGATCGGCGGCCTGGATCAGCAGGTTTACCACCTGCCGCTCTTCGGTGCTGAGGAACGCGGTGTCTGGCTTCATCGCGATGACGGCATAGTTCGATGCCGGTGCGCCGGGGCAGTTGTCGGTCGGTGTGGTTTGCGCGAGCGCGGCGGTCGGGGCAGCGGTGAGGAGCAGAAGCGAGAGCAGTGCGGCGCGGCGCATGGCGATATCCTGTTCGAAAGCGAGCGGGGTTTACAGGAGCGGTGCGCGTCGCGGCAAGATAAGCGCGCGAAACAGATTTGTGATCCCAATTGCGCCGCAAAGCTGCGGTTCCCTGTTTCGCAAGGGGAGAGCTATGCGCACCATTGTTTCGTTCGTTGTCGCCGCCGGTCTTCTGGCGGAACCGGCGCTGGCCGCGTCGTCGGTCAAAGCGGAGCACGGCAACATCGTGCTGCACGACGGCAAGGCGGTGCGGCGGCTGACGACGAGTGGACACGACAGCGCGCCGGTGCTGAGCCCGGACGGCAAGCGCGTGGTGTTTGTGCGCAATCTTGGCGGTGCGCCGCTGAAAGATTGTTCGGCGGATGCGAGCGTCGCGACACCGATGGAGCTTTGGAGCGTCGGGGCCGATGGCGCTGGTGCGAAGAAGCTGCTGGGACTCGCCAATGCCAAGGACGTGCATCAGACGGTGTGTGCGTTCACGTCGCCGCAATTCTCCTCAAACGGACAGCTGCTCTATTTCAGCACCCCGGCGTGGGCGACGTCGGGCGCGGTGCATGTCTATGACTTCAAGAGCGGGCGTGAGCACTTCGTGACGGACGGCGACAGTCTCAGCGTGCTGTCGTCGTGCATGGACGAGACCTATCGCGATGCGCTGATCGTGATGAAGCACAAATACTTCGCGATGGGCGGATCGTATGACTGGTACTGGCTGGTATCGCCGGCCGGGAAAGAGCTGGGCCCGCTGGGTGAGAGTGCGGGGATGGCGAAGGATCAGTGCAGTTAGCACAGCGCTTCCACCTAACTCCCGCGAAGCGGACAGTCCGGGACCCATCCATGTCCAGACGACGGTGTGCAGTTTTATGCACCGTCTCTATGGATGAATGGGTCCCGGCCCTCCGTTTCGCTGCGCTCCACTTCGGCCGGGATGACAACCTGAGTTGATTTACCCCGGACGGCCCATGAAATCGCGTTTGCCAATCTCGACGCCGAGTTCGCGCAGGATGTTGTAGGTCGTCGTGTCGTGGAAGAAGAAGTTCGGCAGCGAGAAGCCGACCAGGAACTGCTGGCCGTTGAACTTCATTTCGAAGGTGCCGAACTTCAGCACGATCTCTTTGTCTTCGGTGCCGTCGATCTGCTCCGGCTTGACCGATTGGCAGAACGCGATGGCCTTCTGCACCCGCTCCTTCAGCGCACCGAGCGACGTCTCGGTCGCACCGAGGTTCGGCTGTTCGATGCCGGCGAGCATCGCGCAAGCCCGCGTCGCGTGTGTGGTCACCTGACCGACCTGCACGGCGAGCGGAAACATATCGGGATAGAGCCGCGTGCCGCAGAGCACCGCCTGGTCCAGTTTGCGCGCTTCGGCATGCGCGGTTGCCTTATCGAGCACGGCGACGAGACCGTTCAGAAACTGCACGAAAACCGGCGCGGATGCTTTGTACATTGAAATAGTCATGGAATTTCCTCCAACCGTTTTGGGATAGTTTTGTGGCGCGAGTTTAGCCAGCGAAGGTCCGCGCGCAACGTGCTCCGCACATGCTAGGCTTGCGGACGGGATATGG
This sequence comes from Rhizomicrobium sp., assembly GCA_036263395.1. Classification (GTDB taxonomy): domain Bacteria; phylum Pseudomonadota; class Alphaproteobacteria; order Micropepsales; family Micropepsaceae; genus Rhizomicrobium. The sequence goes on from DATAHD010000172.1 coordinate 2,028, forward strand.
AGGAAACGCAATGCTTGAGCTGCACTACTGGCCGACGCCGAACGGCCGCAAGGTCACGATCCTGCTGGAAGAACTTGGCGCCGAATACAAAATCGTGCCGATGAACATCGGCCGCGGCGATCAGTTCAAGCCGGAGATTCTAAAGTTCTCGCCGAACAATCGCATGCCGGCGCTGGT
>DATAHD010000173.1:0-3698 GCA_036263395.1 Rhizomicrobium sp.
TGATGATATTTTGATGATGTCCAAAGACGAGGGAGAACCACATGCCGAAGATCGGTGTGAACGTCGGGGATGAATTCCCCATCGACGAAAGCGAACCGAAAAACGAAGCCCCCAATGGCGAGAAGGACCAGGACGGCCAGCGCGGCTGCGGTCCCCGCCATGAGGATTGGCGAGCCCGCTGGCGTGAGCATCACGAGCGCTGGCATCGCAGCGGTCCCTTTCGCTCCGGACGCAGCAACCTTGCGCTGCCACTCGCAGCGCTCATCGCAATAGGAGCCATCGCGTTGTTAGTCGCGATCATCAGTCACATTTTTTACGTCCTGCTCGGCGCGGCGATGGTCATGGCGCTGTTCGCCATGAAGCGTCACCACGATTGGGACGATCTGTATCCGCGCGGCACCGCGCCGGTCCGCGAATAGGAGAGCACACATGCACAGACATTACCGACATCATTCCCGGCACAGCCGTGAAGGCGAAGCGGTTCAGGGTGCCGATGGCGAGCGTCAGACGACGCGTGTTCAGCTCGAACTCCCGCCGCAAGCCATGGAACGCTTGCAGAAGCTGAAGGAGAAGACCGAAGCGGCCTCGTATGCGGAAGTCATCCGCAACGCGCTGCGCGTCTTCGAAGCCCTGGTGCAGGAGCACGAAGCGGGTGCCGAATTTCAACTTCGCCGTCCAACCGGCGAGACCGTCGCCTACAAGATCTTTGTTTGAGATCTGACCATGGATCGTGAAGATACCGGCGTGCTCGGTTCGCTCAGCAACTTCCTCGCCCGCAAGGGCCGCCGTGCCTGGCCGTTGACGGTTGCCGAAAAGACGGCCGTCACGCCACGCATGACGCGCATTCGCTTCAGCGGCAGCGATATCGCCGAGCTGGAATGGAAGCGCGGGCAGGATCTGGTGCTGGAGGTTCCGGACCGCGGCGGCATCGCGCGCCGCCACTACACGATCCGCAACTTCGACCGTGCAGCGCAGACGCTCGACATTGACTTCGTGCTGCACGGCGACAGCCCGGCGGGCCGCTGGCTTGCGAAGGCGGAGGCCGGTGCGCCGCTCACCGCGGTCGGTCCCCGTGGCCACACCTATCTGCGCGAGGCCGACTGGCATCTCTTCATCGGCGACGAGACCGGCATCCCCGGCATCTTCGCGATGCTGGAAGGTCTGCCGGCCGGCGCCCGCGCGCAGGCGATCATCGAAGTCGGCAACGACGAAGATCGCGTCGCGCTGCATTGCGCCGCGCATGTGGTGCTCGAATGGGTGTCGCGCGACGGCGCGGCGGCCGGGCCGGGCAAGCGTCTCTATGACAAGGTCGAGCGTTTCGCGTTTCCGGCGGGGCAGGGTCAGGCCTATGTCATCGGCGAGACGAGCAACGTGCGCGCCATCCGGCATCGTTTGATCGAACGCGGCCTTGCCAAGACTCAGATTGTCGCGGAAGGCTATTGGCGTCCCGGCCGCGTGGGTGGCCACGATCATGTTTAGGTTTGTATGCCCCTTAAGTTTGTCGAATGCCCGTCGCCCAACCATGACGAACGTCCCGGTCCCGTCGACATCCTGGTGATGCACTACACCGGGATGAAGACGGCGGAAGACGCGCTGGCACGGCTCACCGACATCAACCCGCCGCGCGTTTCGGCGCACTACACCGTCGGTCGCGACGGCTGCGTCTTCCGGCATGTGCCGGAGGAGCGCCGCGCCTGGCATGCCGGCGTGTCGTGGTGGGAGGGCGAGCGCAACGTCAACGCCCGCTCCATCGGCATCGAGATCGTCAATCCCGGGCACGAGTTCGGCTACATCCCGTTCGCCAGCGAGCAGATCGTGGCGGTGATCGAGCTGGCGAAAGGCATCCTCTCGCGGCACGCGATCCCGCCGCACCGCGTCGTCGGCCATTCCGACGTCGCCCCGGCACGCAAGGAAGACCCCGGCGAGTTCTTCCCGTGGGAGCTTCTCTCCAACAACGGCATCGGCGCCTGGCCTTCACCTCCCCCGCGTGGGGAGGTCGGTACGGCGCAGCCGGACCGGGTGGGGGCCGAGGCAGACGACGTCGCCGCGGCGCTCAAGCGCTACGGATACGGCGTCGCGCCCGACATGGATGTGCCCATCGCCAAAGTGATCACCGCATTCCAGCGTCACTTCCGCCCGACCAACATCGCCGGCGTGTGGGACGATGAGTGCGCCACAATCCTCGCCGCACTCATCGCCGCAAAAGAAGCGGTCATCTGATCCATCACAGTCGCGTCAGAACGGCCGAATAGCCGCTATGCAATCGCGAGGCTTCTGCGCGGGCAGCGGGCTGTTAGCCTCGCCGGCATGAAAACCATCGGCATGATCGGCGGGATGAGCTGGGAAAGCTCGTCCATCTACTACCAGCTTATGAACCGTGAGGTGCAGAAGCGGGTGGGTGGCGTGTCGTCGGCCAAGACGCTGATGTACTCGTTCGACTTCGGCGAGATGTCGGCGCTGCAGGCGGCCGGCAAGTGGGACGAGGCGACCGACTGGATGACCACCGTCGGCGCGACGCTGTCCAAAGGCGGGGCCGATTTCGTGATGATCTGCTGCAACACCATGCATCTGATGGCGGATGATGTGGAGAAGGCGGCGAAGGTGCCGCTGCTGCACATCGCCGATCCGCTGGGCGCGAAGATCAGGAAAGACGGCAAGACGCGCGTCGGTCTGATCGGCTCGCGGTTCACGATGGAAGACGACCGCATCATCGCCGGCCGTCTGAAAGACAAATTCGGGATCGAGACCATCACGCCGGAGGCGGACGACCGCGCCATCGTCGATCGCGTGATCCAGGAAGAGTTGGTGCGCGGCAAATTCCTCGAACCGTCGCGCGCGCTCTACCGCGGCGTGATGCAACGGCTTGTCGAACGCGGTGCGGAGGGCGTCATCCTCGGTTGCACCGAAATTCCTTTGCTGGTGAATGCAACGGACGCCACCGTGCCGCTGTACGACACCACCACCTTGCACGCCCTGGCTGCGGTCGATCGCGCGCTCGCCTGAGCCGCTTTTGCTTTCGCTCCGCGTCCTGCTGCGTATGATGCGCCCATGAACTTGCGGAGCCGCTCATGATAGTGCGCTACGGCCCGGTCGAGACCGAGGTCCTCCTCCAGCCGTCGGGCACGATTGCGATCGACCAGCGCATCGCCGACGATCCGGGCGACCGCGCCTACAGCTCCATCACGCTCGATATCGAGAATGCGGAGGCCATCGCGCTCGAAATCCTGCGCCTCATCTCGGTTAGCCGCCACGGCGGGCGGTAGTGTCGGGCGCAATGGCGTACAGCGATACTGCAAGAGGTGTTGTCGGTGCGCTGAGCATGGCCTTGGTAGCGTCATTGCTGCGTTATCTTACGGGATGCCCGCCGATCATTGCGTTTGTTGGAGGCGCGATCATTGGCGCTTTTGCGATGATCGCTGATCTCATATGGGTGGCGTTCTGTGCCTGCTTCTGGCCGCCGCGCCTTGAATAGGCCGATTTGTGAAATCGCTTGATTGCCGTATAACGCCCGCGCGTCAGATGGCCGGATGGCCGCTGGTTGTTCGCAAGGGCAACTGGAGGAAAGTCCGGGCTCCACGGAAACACGGTGACGGATAACATCCGCCGGGGGTAACCCCAGGGAAAGCGCCACAGAAATGACACCGCCTACCGGCCTAAAGCCGCGGCAAGGTTGAAATGGTGCGGTAAGAGCGCACCGC
>DATAHD010000174.1:0-13069 GCA_036263395.1 Rhizomicrobium sp.
CCTTCTCCAGCGCATAGGCGATCGCAAGCTGCGCCGCCGGAATGGTTGTGAAGGTGATGAACTGGTGCGCCTTGCCAACCACATCGATGAGCGCCGGCGCACCAGTGACCCAGCCGATCTTCCAGCCGGTGAGCGAGAACATCTTGCCGGCCGACCCGACCCGCACCACCCGCTCGCGCATGCCAGGAAGCGTGATCAGCGGAATCTGCGGCCGCCCGTCGAACACCAGATGTTCGTAGACCTCATCGCAGATCACATTCGCGTCGCTGTCGCGCACGACCCGCGCGATGATCTCCAACTCCTCGCGATCGAACACCCGGCCAATCGGATTGAGCGGCGTGTTGATCACGAGTGCTTTGGTGTTTGCCGTGAACGCTTCGCGCAGCGCAGCTTCGTTCAACCGATAATCCGGCGGTGCCAGCTTCACTCGCCGCACCGTCGCACCGACCGCTTCGGCAATCGGAGGATAGGAGTCATACGCCGGCTCGATCAGCACGACTTCGCCGCCCTTCCCCACCAGCCCCATGATCGACGCCGTCAGCGCCTCGGTCGCGCCGGACGTCACCACGACATCGCTGTCGGGATTGAAGTTTAGATCGTAAAACCGCTTCGCATGCCGTGCGATCGCTTCGCGCAGTTCGATCCGCCCCTTCATCGGCGGATACTGGTTCGGCCCTTCAAGCAGTGCCTTCGATGCCGCCTGCCGGATCGCTATCGGCCCATCCTCATCCGGGAACCCCTGCCCCAGATTGATGGCACCATACTGCACAGCCAGCGCCGACATATGCGTAAAGATGGTGGTCGGCAGCCCGGCGAAAATCGGATTGAAGCGTTCGGTCATGATAGGGCCACCATGGCAAGGAGAGCCGCCCAACACCACCCCTCCACAAGCGAAGCGAGCTGGAGGGGTCGGCAGCGCGAAGCGCTGACGGGGGAGGACCCGCCTCGACATTTCCCGACCGTCACGGAATCATGACCGAAAGCGCCGCAGAGCGCGGTACCGGGATTCGAGGAACGCCATGGCTCTTGTCGCTCAAGCCGCTCAGACGCCTGCCACCAGCGCGTTGAACCGCGTGATGGCGAACATCGGCGACCTCGGTCTCGACCGCCATGTGCTCGAACTCGAGACACTCGGCTACACGGTGCTGAAGGGCGTTCTATCCGACGACACCATCGCGCGTGCAAAGCGGGCCATCGTAAAAAGCACCGAACGCTTCACCGGCAAAAGCAATCTCGACATCGAACATGGCGACGGCGCGCAGCTGAAGGGCATGACCTATGTGCCCTATCTGCTGTTCGACGATCCGGTGTTCGAAGAAATTCTGATGGAGGAGAAGCCGCTCGCGCTGGTGACGTATCTGCTCGGCGAGAGCTGTCTGCTGTCGAGCATGGGCACCCACTTCCGCATGCCGGGCGGTCTGCCGCTGATGCTGCATTCGGACAACGGCAACGGCACACCGGCGCCGTTCTCCAACACATCGTACGTTGCGAACGTGAACTACGCGCTGACGCCCTATTCGAAAGAAGCCGGCTGCCTCGCGATGGTGCCGGGAAGTCACAAGCTGCTGCGTCAGCCGACGCTCGCCGAGAACTTCCGCCCGCAGCGCGCGACGAAGGATCAGCCGCTCGACGAAGCCGAGTGGCTCGATCCGCCGAACGTCGTGCCGATGAACATCGAACCCGGCGATGCCGTGGTCTGGCACGGCAACACCTGGCACGGCGGCTTCCGCCGCGAACTGCCCGGCGCACGCATCAACCTAGCCGCCTATTTCTGCCGCCAGTTCGTCCAAACGCAGGAACAGCACGGCCGCGCCGTGCCGAAGGATGTCCTCGCCCGCCACGCCAACAACGACCGCTTCGCCCGCCTCCTTGGCCAGCGCGCGCCATACGGTTGGGGACCGGAAGGCCCGGATTACTTGCTGATGAACGCCAGCCCACGCGGGCTTTACGACTGAGGATCAACAAAGACTTGTCATCCCGGAGGAGCGAAGCGAAGCGCCGCGACATCCGGGACCCATTGTTCCACAAACTGCGGACATCGAAGCGTCGGCCCGATGGGTCCCGGCTCTCCGTTTCGCTACGCTCTACTGCGGCCGGGATGACAAAATGAGTATGTGCTGAGCATTGCGCCAGCCGATCTCAACAGGCACCATACCCGCCATTCGAAATCGAAAAGAACTGAGGGAACTTCCATGGCTCATGACATCGTTATTCGCGGCGGCACCGTCGTCGATGGCACCGGCGCGGAGCCGCGCACGGCGGACATCGGCATTCAAGGCGGCCACATCGCGGAGATCGGCAAAATCGCGGCGAAGGGCAACGAGGAGATCGATGCCAACGGCCTCACCGTCTCGCCTGGCTTCATCGACCTGCACACGCATCTCGATGCACAGATCGGCTGGGATCCGGATTTGACTCCGATCAGTTGGCACGGCGTGACCACCGCGCTCATGGGCAATTGCGGCGTGACGTTCGCACCGTGCAAACCGCAGGACCGCCAGTTCCTCGCCAGCATGATGGAGTCGGTCGAAGACATCCCGGCACAGGCGATCATGAGCGGCCTACCGTGGACGTGGGAGAATTATGGCGACTACCTCAACGCCGTCGAAGAACTTCGCCCCGGCCTCAACATCGCGGGCATGGTCGGCCACAGCGCCGTTCGCTACTACGTCATGGGCGATCGCTCGTTCGCCGATCAGGCAACCGACGCCGAGAAGCAGCAGATGGCGGCGATCGTCGCCAAGGCGCTTGACGAAGGCGCTGTCGGTTTCTCGACCAACCGCTTCGCGCCGCACAAGGCGCCGGACGGCCGCTCGATTCCCGGCACCTTCGCCGATCCGTCGGAGCTCATCGAAATCGGTCACGCCGTCGCCAAGCGCAACGGCCTGATGCAGGCGGTCGGTGCAACCGGCGACGTGCTCAAGGCCATCGCCGACCAGTCCGGCAGCCGCGTGCTGTTTTCCTACGGCGTCGGCAACGAAAAGGGCGCCGGCGCACGCTCCGCCGAAGGTCTCGACAAGCTGGCCCAAGGCCGCGACCTCACAGCGATCTGTCAGGTCAAAGGCACCGGCTTCATGTTCGGCATGCAATGCAGCCTGCCGTTCCGCGGCGAGACGTGGGAGAAAATCCGCGCACTCGATCTCAAGGGCCGCGTCGCCGCGATCAAGGACCCGATGACGGCCGCCAAGCTGATCGAAGAAGGCAAGACCGGCATCCCGATGGAGCACACCTACTACATCGGCGACTCCGAGACCCCGAACCTCACCGCACCGCGCGACGCGAGCGTGCGCAACGATCTGGATAAGACCGGCGAAAGCTTCGTCGAGATGTTCCTGCGCTTGTCGCGCGAGACGGAGGGCCGTGCGCTCTTCAACTATCGCCTGTTCTGCCAGGACATGGACGAGCTCGGCGACCTCTTCGCCAACTCCAAGCATGTGCTGCCGAGCCTCGGCGATGCGGGCGCGCATGTCTCCCAGATCATCGATGCCGACTGGGCGACGTTCACGCTCAAATACTGGATCAAGGAGAAGCAGGTCTATTCGCTGCCCGAAGGTATCCGCCGCATGACCTCCGACGGCGCTCGCGTGATGGGCCTAACGGATCGCGGTACGCTCGCCGTCGGCAAGCGCGCCGACGTCAACGTGTTCGACCTCGACCGCGTGACACAGCTGCAGCCGCAGATCGTGCACAACTTCCCCGGCGGCGCGCCGCACTTCACGATGCGCGCCCGCGGCTATCACGCGACCTTGGTGAACGGCCAGATCAACGTGCGCAACGACCAATCCACCGGCGCCCGCGCCGGCATGGTTCTTCGCCACGCGCATTGAACCTTGCGAACGGTGGCCTAAGACAAGGAGCCGGTGGCGACACCGGCTCCTTTTTCTTCCTCAAGTCTGTGCAACTTCGAGCGGCGCCGCTATTCGTAAATTTCTTTGAGTTTGCTGGCCGCTACAAATTTTTCGCGACGTCTCAGCAACTTCTCTGTCCGGCGATTTTCCGAAAGAGCGGAAGGCCGCGTCGCCCTCAGTTGCTCGATCAACTGGACGTCCAGGGAATTCTGCGCTTCGAACCACACCCTGTCTTCTTCACTGACGATAAGGGCGTCAGCCGACAGCGCCTCCGTGCTCGCAATGCTCTGACGGTGCTTTCGCCGAACCTCGGCCCCCGCCATTCCAATTCGGCCCAATTCGACATCGAGATCGTGAACCCCCAGAATTGCTACGAAATTGAAGCGTTTGAGGACTTGCAGCGCTTGGCCGAGATGGGCTTGGGTTACGTCGGTCGACATATCCACTGCCGCCAACATGCGAACGAAAAAATTCGGCCGCTGCCGAGGGTGGGGTCTGCGATGCTCGGCGCCGGCAGCACAATATTCGCGGAAGGTCATGTCCGGCCTTCCGAGCCCCTGCAGCTTGTTAAAGCGAAAGTTCGATCGCACGCGATCGAACGGATCACGAAGCACCGTGAGCAGGAACGTGTCTTTTGGAAAATACTCTATAGGGACAAAATCGCGTTCGAGCCCAAAAAAATCGACGTGTTCGCTGCGCAAATTGGTCAGTAGCCGGTCAAACTCGTCGCGAGTGATGCCAGACAGCTTTCTCGACTTGCCCCGATCGGTCATCAAATTGCCGTTGCGGTGACCAGGTGGAGGCGTGAACCCCGCGCGTATGGCTTTGGTGACGACCGTGGTGCCGGCGCATTTGTGCATATGGAGAAATACGAACAACGGGGCCTGCGACACGTCTACCTCTGGAACAACAAAATGCGCTTCAAATTGCGTGTAGCATCTTTGGGTTTGGCGCCAAACCCACGGTAACATCAGTGATCACGGTGGGGTTCCGGCTTATCCCAAGCCCTCGCCGAGTTCGGCACTCATCGATAGCCGGCCTCGTTCCCTCATGCTGCATCAGCCTATTGTCTTTCGGAGCGCTCGATCCGCCACTTGCGATAGATGATGAACAGCACGATCCCGATTGAGACGACCGTGATCACAAGGTAGGTCCTGTTCTCTTCCTTCAGCATCTCGCCGTTGATAATGCTGTACGCGAGCAACGCGCTGATAAAGAGAACCGGCAGGATGAGGCCGCTGAAGGACATCCGTTTCAATGAGACCTGCCGGAACTCCCCAGGCGTCAGTTCACCGCCCTCCGGCGGGCGATTGCGCAGTTCGATCGACGGCGCCGCACTGACACGCCAGTAAAGGGCGAGAAAGCCCACCACCATCACGCCCCCGTAAATCCAGAACACGCGGTTGTAGGTTTCGTCAGAGAAGCCCATCCGGGCCTGCACCACCAGCAGAGCCAGAAGAAACGCAATTGTCCCGCCCAGCAGCGCCCACCACGCCAGCCTCAGGAAGCGGTCGAACGCCACGATGAAGCGCTTCCGCTCCTCGGCGCTAACCCGGATCGGCGCCCCCTTCCCGCGCAGCCGGTAGAGGTACTTGTCTTCCCCCACGGGTATGAACTGCGCCGCGAAATTCGCGCGCACGTTCTCGAACCCCGAATGCCAGATCATGCCGCTGCTCCCGCCAACGCGGCAGACCTAGCACAGGTGGCGGTATGATCCGCTAGGGCCGCGCATGCCGCGGCTGATAGAGGCCGACAGTTCCGCCGCCCGGCAGGCGGATGCGGGTCACCCTGCCCCAGCCTTGCTGCGTCACAGGCTCGAACGACACGCCCGCCTTCTTCAGGTCTGCCATCTCGGCGTCCAAGTCGTCGCACATGAAATAGAGCTCGTGCATGTCGTTCTCGTCGGACGGATGCACCGCCATTTCGGACGGCGGCAGCGCGAAGATCAGCCAGCCGTGGCCAACATCGACGTGATTGAACTTCAGCACGTTCTTGAGGAACGCCTTATCGGCCTCCGCATCCTTCGAATAGACGATGACATGCGCCCCGTTGATCATGTTTCAGCCTTTCTGCTGCCTTTTCATCCAACACCTTCGCGTTCCGGCTTGCCAAATGTGTTAGTCCAGCCTGACACTTTGGCCATGGCGAAATCGCATGCGCAGGCGGCGGCATTCCGCTCCGCCCTCCAGATCTTCCATCTGTTCGGCGAACCGACCCGGGTGGTGATCTTCCAGCGCCTTGCCCGCCAGCCAATGTCGGCTGGCGAACTCGCCCAGACCCTTCCGGTCACCCGCCCGGCCGTGGTGCAGCACCTTAAGGTCCTGGAGGCCGCGCACCTCCTCACAGCCCACAGCGAGGGGAAGCGACGCGTTTACAGCGTCAGGCCAGTCGGCCTCGCGCCCCTGCGCGACTGGCTCGACCGCCATAGCCCTACTGACCAAAAAACAGCCTACTTGCACAAATAATAATCAGTCAGGCCACCTCCGTCTGACACGGATGGGCAAAACAAAGGCTTTTTAAGCGGATTCCGGCCCGTCCGGCTGGCACGGCCCCTGCTAAATCCTTAACGGGCGCGCTAGAACGCCCATCACGAGGGATACATGAAAAAAATCGAAGCGATCATAAAACCGTTCAAACTCGACGAAGTGAAGGAGGCCCTGCAGGAAGTGGGCATCCAGGGCATCACGGTCACGGAAGCCAAGGGTTTCGGCCGCCAGAAGGGCCACACCGAACTCTACCGCGGCGCCGAATACGTCGTGGACTTCCTGCCCAAAGTGAAGATCGAGATCGTCGTGTCCGACGACCGCCTGGAAGCTTGCGTTGACGCAATCCAGAAGGCCGCGCGCACGGGCCGCATCGGCGACGGCAAGATTTTCGTGATGGATGTGCTCGAAGTCATCCGCATCCGTACCGGCGAGACCGGCGCGGACGCTATCTAAAAAGATTCCCGTAACAGGGGTGTTTCGGTTTCAACGTTGAAGGGAAAGACCGGTATGGCTGAAAAGAAAGATGCAAATTACGTCCTGAAGCTGATCAAGGACAAAGAGGTCAAGTTCGTCGATCTGCGCTTCACCGACCCGAAGGGCAAGTGGCAGCACGTGACGTTCGACCTGTCGCTGGTCGACGACGACATGCTGAACAACGGCACGATGTTCGACGGTTCGTCGATCGCCGGCTGGAAGGCGATCAACGAGTCCGACATGACGCTGCTGCCCGATTGCGAGACGGCCGTCATCGATCCGTTCTTCGCGCAGACCACGCTCGTGCTGTTCTGCGACGTCGTCGAGCCGTCCACCGGCCAGCCCTATGGCCGCTGCCCGCGCTCCATTGCCAAGGCTGCCGAGAAGTTCGTGAACTCTTCGGGCGTCGGCGACACGACTTATTTCGGTCCGGAAGCCGAATTCTTCATCTTCGACGACGTTCGCTTCGATCAGCAGATGAACAAGGGCTTCTACTACGTCGACTCCGTGGAAGGCGCCTACAACACCGGCACCGAGTATGAGAGCGGCAACCTCGGCCACCGTCCGCATGTCAAGGGCGGCTACTTCCCGGTCCCGCCGATCGACAGCGCCCAGGACATGCGCTCCGAAATGCTCGCCATCATGGGCGACATGGGCATCCAGCCGGAGAAGCACCACCACGAAGTCGCCACCGCGCAGCATGAGCTTGGCTTCAAGTTCAACACGCTGACCAAGTGCGGCGACTACATGCAGATCTACAAGTACGTGATCCACCAGGTCGCGGCCGCCTACGGCAAATCGGCGACGTTCATGCCGAAGCCGATCTATGGCGACAACGGCTCGGGCATGCACGTGCATCAGTCGATCTGGAAGGGCGGCAAGCCGCTGTTCGCCGGTTCGGGCTATGCCGATCTGTCGGACCTCTGCCTCTACTACATCGGCGGCATCATCAAGCACGCCAAGGCGCTGAACGCGTTCACCAACCCGCTGACGAACTCCTACAAGCGTCTGATCCCGGGTTTCGAAGCGCCGGTGCTGCTCGCCTACTCCGCGCGCAACCGCTCGGCTTCGTGCCGCATCCCGCATTCGGCCAGCCCGAACGGCAAGCGCGTCGAAGTCCGCTTCCCGGATGCCGGCGCCAATCCGTACCTCGCTTATGCGGCGATGCTGATGGCCGGCCTCGACGGCATCGAGAACAAAATCCATCCGGGCGACCCGATGGACAAGGACCTCTATGCCCTCCCGCCGGAAGAGCTGAAGCAGGTGCCGACGGTTTGCGGCTCGCTGCGTGAAGCGCTCGAGAACCTCGACAAGGACCGCACCTTCCTCAAGAAGGGCGGCGTGTTCAGCGACGACTTCATCGACGCCTATATCGAACTCAAGATGGAAGATGTGTACGCCTTCGAACACACTCCCCATCCGATCGAGTTCAAGATGTACTACTCGGTCTGATCGCAAGATCGACGAATGGAAACGGCGGGCGATCATCGCCCGCCGTTTTTGTTTTAATTGGCCATCGCGGGCGCGTCTTCTTGCTGGACGGCTTAACCGCACTCTTCTGCGCTCTATCGTGCTGAAGAAGCTGCGATTGCAGAGGACCATTAATCAGAAGCCGTAAGCCTTCCTCAGCCGCGCCGCGCTTGGTCTTCTGTCCCGATACGCGTACGGCGTGAGCTAATAGTGTCTTATCGACTGCTACGCGGATTCCCATCAGAGCTCTCGTGGCGCCACCAGAGCGCGAGCATACACTGGGATCAACTGGAAGAAAGCTAAGCCGCTTCGGTTGAGCTGTTGAAGCTCACCGGCTCGATCGGCAGTACGACGAACGCGCGGGCGCCCTTGCCGTATTCGCTTTCCAGCCACGCGCGGCCGCCATGCAGTTCGGCGAGGCCGCGGACCAGTGCGAGGCCCAGGCCCGTGCCGCCGGCCTGGCGGTCATAGCGATTATCGACCTGGCTGAACGGCGTGAAGCATTTGTCGAGCTTCTCCGGCGGGATGCCGGGGCCGTTGTCTTCGACCATCAACTGGAAGTCGCCACTCGCCGCGCGCGAGGCAACCACCGCGATGCGTCCGCCATCCGGCGTGAACTTGATGGCGTTGGAGACGAGGTTGATCAGGATCTGCTTCAACGCGCGCTCGTCGGCGTAGAGCATCGGCGTGTTCGACGCGACGTCGATGACCAGCTGCTGATGCTTCTCGCGCGCCTTGGTGCCGATGATCTTGAGCGCCACATCGAGCGTCCTGCGCGGCTCGAGTTGATGCGGCTCGATCTCCATCTTACCGGCTTCGATCTTGGCGACATCAAGCAGATCGTTGATCAGCGCCAGCAGATGCGAACCCGACGAGTGAATGTCTGACGCATACTCCTTGTAGCGTGGCGCACCGACCGGTCCGAAGCACTCCTGCGAGATGATTTCGGAGAAGCCGAGAATGGCGTTGAGCGGCGTGCGCAGCTCGTGGCTCATATTGGCGAGGAACGCCGTCTTCGACGCGTTCGCGGTTTCCGCCTCGAACCGCTTGCGCAGCGCATCGTCGCGCGTTTCTTCCAGTTCGCGCGCCAGATCTTCCACCTGGAAACGCAGCCGGGTGTCCTCATCCAGGCGCCGTGTCAGACGCGCGCCGTAGAGATAAACCTGCGATGCCGCGAGCGGCACGAGGAATGCCACGAAGTAATCGAAGCCGCCATCGCCGAACAGATAGCGCAGCGCCGAAATCGCCGACACCGGCGCAAGGCTGGCGATGAACATATCCATGTGGTTGGCGCGGCTGACCACCAGCGCCCCGGCAACCCACGCCGTCATGAAAGCGAGGAATGCGTGGTTGAGCATGTTGCCCGGCGCCCACAGGATCCACGGGATCAGGCCCCACATTGCGCTGATCAGCGCTTGCATGCTGACGAAGCGCTGGTACCACGGATTGATCGTCTCGAAGTCGAGCCTGAGACGCGTCTCGCGGCGATAGGTGGCAACCGCCCCTTCCGTCACAACCGTCGCGATCAGCACGACCACCGGAAAAGCAATCGCCTGCAGCAGCGGCACACCGCCGACGCCGAAGAAATCGAACGAGACACAAGCGACAAGCAGAACCGCCAGGATCGGCGCGGAAAAACGCGACGCCTGCACGACTCCAGCGATGAAGTCGAGCTGCGCTTTCAGAACGCGGACATCCGCGGTGCGCTGGGTTCTCAATCGGTGAGCGTAGCCCACGTGGTCTTTCCTCGGTCCCCCGCCCCATTCCGGAGCACACCAGATGCTATCGGGCGCATCCTTAAAATTGTCTGAGACGACGGCACATTTGCCGTAAGTGAGGACAAGTTCCGCCGCAATCACTCCTAACGAATTATGAATCCGGTCTCCGTGCATCGCTGCGCCGGAGCCTCTAAGTTGGCTCCTTCACGAATCGAAGCAGCCATGGCCAAAAAAGACGATCCCGATCTGTTTGAAAATGCACCCTCTTCTTCCAAAGGCTATTCCGCCAAGGATATTGAGGTTCTGGAAGGGCTTGAGCCCGTTCGCCGCCGCCCCGGCATGTATATCGGCGGCACGGACAGCGCCGCCCTGCACCACATGGCAGCCGAAATTCTCGACAACTCGATGGACGAGGCCGTCGCCGGACACGCCAACTGGATCGAGATGGAGCTGACCACCGGCGATATCCTTGTCATCCGCGACAACGGCCGCGGCATTCCGGTCGATCCGCACCCCAAATTCAAGAACAAGTCGGCGCTCGAGGTCATCATGACCACGCTGCACGCCGGCGGTAAGTTCGATAGCAAGGTGTACGAAACCTCCGGCGGTCTGCACGGCGTCGGCGCCTCGGTGGTGAACGCCCTCTCCGACTGGATGGAGATCGAGGTCGCGCGCGACCGCCAGGCGCACAAGATGCGCTTCGAACGCGGCAAGCCGATCGGCAAGCTCAAAGACCTCGGCGGCGTGAACCGCCGCGGCACGATCACCGCGTTCCATCCCGATCCGCTGATCTTCGGCAACGACACGCACTTCTCGCCGGCCACGCTCTATCGCATGGCGAAGTCGAAGGCCTATCTCTATCGCGGCGTCGAGATTCGCTGGAAATGCGATCCGTCGCTGATCAAAGGCGAAACACCCGCCGAAGCCACGCTGAAATTCCCCGGCGGTCTCTCCGACTTTCTGCAAAGCGAGATCGGAAATAAGCAGACCGTCACCCGCGCGTTCAGCGGCAAGACCGACAACAAGGATGGCAAGGGTGCAGTCGAATGGGCCGTGCAATGGGTGCCGGACATCGATCCGTTCACGCACTCTTATTGTAACACCATTCCGACGCCACAAGGCGGCACGCATGAGCAGGGCTTGCGTAACGCCCTCACTCGCGCGCTGCGCAGTCACGGCGAACGCACCAACAACCGCAAGACCAACCTCATCACCAACGACGACCTGATGGCGCAGGCGTGCGCCGTGTTGTCGGTCTTCATCCGCGAACCGGAATTCCAGGGCCAGACGAAAGACAAGCTCTCGACACCGGATGCGCAGCGTCTGGTCGAGAACGTGGTGCGCGATCACTTCGACCACTGGCTGGCCGAACATCCGAAGGAAGCGGACGATCTTCTCAACTTCGTGGTCGACCAGGCGGAAGACCGCCTGAAACGCCGCGCCGAGAAAGAAACCGCGCGCAAGTCGGCGACGCGCAAACTGCGTCTCCCCGGCAAACTCGCGGACTGCACCAAAGGCGCGTCGGACGACACGGAGATTTTCCTCGTCGAGGGTGACAGCGCCGGCGGCTCCGCCAAGCAGGCGCGCGATCGTGCGACACAGGCGATCCTGCCGTTGCGCGGCAAGATCCTGAACGTTGCCGGCGCCTCCTCCAGCAAGCTCGCGGACAATGCCGAACTGTCGAACCTGATGCAGGCGCTCGGCTGCGGCACCGGTGCGAAGTATCGCGAAGACGATCTACGCTACGACCGCGTGATCATCATGACCGACGCCGACGTCGACGGCGCCCACATCGCCTCGCTGCTGCTGACGTTCTTCTATCGCGAGATGCCCAAGCTGATTGCTGACGGCCACCTCTATCTCGCAATGCCGCCGCTCTATCGTCTGGCGCAGGGTGCGAAGACTGCCTACGCCCGCGACGAGAAGCACCGCGACGAGCTACTGAAGACGCTGTTCCGCGCGAACGCCAAGGTCGAAGTCTCCCGCTTCAAAGGTCTCGGCGAAATGATGCCAGCACAATTGAAAGAAACGACCATGGCACCCGGCAAGCGCACGCTGGTCCGCGTCGAGATCGACGAAGAAACCCGCAAAGACACCGAAGGCCTCGTCGAACGCCTGATGGGCAAGAAGCCCGAACTGCGCTTCCAATACATCCAGGAAAACGCCCAGTTCGTGACCGAGGTGGACGTCTAACGCTTGCTGTAGTGGTAGCGGCACTGCGCGATTTCGACCGCTTGATCGACGCCGCGCTTACCAACCACGCGGTAAACCAACCGATGCTCGGCCGTGATGCGGCGTGCCCAGAAGCCGGCGAAGTCTCCTTTCAACGGCTCGGGCTTGCCAACACCGCTGAACGGGTTGCGCCGGATATCGAAGATGAGATCATTGATCTTGGCAGCGATGTCGCTGTCCCGTGCCTGCCAATCGACATACTCGTCCCACGCGTATGCCGACCAAACTATTTTCATTTCCGCGGCTTCTTGCTCTTTCCCGAAGCCTTCACCGGAATGATGTCGCGTTCGATACCTTTGCCCGCATCGAGATCCGCGATGCTCTTGCGCAACCGGGCGGCATTCGCTGGATTGCCGAGCAGGTGCATCGTTGTTTCGATCGCCTCGTAGTCCTCGAGTGACATGAGCACGGCCGCACCGCGCTTTTTCTGGCGCGAGATGTAGACTGGCGCGCGATCCTGCTCGACCTCATCCATCAATTTGGCGAGGTTTTGCCGGGCATAGCTATAAGTGACGACTGTCATCGCAAACTCCTGTTGTACAGGTATATGTACAATGTGACGGCCCGTCAAGTTACTAATCGCCTAACCGCACCTTCACATTCGCGGACAGCCCCGGCCGCAGGCGTTCCATGCCGGGCTGGCCTGGATCGAGGTGCACGCGCACCGGCACGCGTTGGACGATGCGGGTGAAGTTACCGGTCGCTGGTTCAAACGGCAGCAGCGAGAACTCGCTGCCTGAGCCCGGCGCGAAGCTGTCCACTTCACCCGTGAAGTCGTGGCTCGGAAGCGCGTCGATGCTCACCCGCACCTTCTGCCCGGCCAGCATTCGTGTCGTCTGCG
>DATAHD010000175.1:0-2843 GCA_036263395.1 Rhizomicrobium sp.
AATCGTAGACCGGCACGCCAAGCTCGGCCTCGAGCGCCTCGGTGACGCCAGCGCCTCGCATATTGGTGCAAACGATCGCGACGGCATCGCAGCCCTCCGCGACCACCTCGCGCACGAGCCGCGCGATCGTGGCCTCGTTCACATCGGCGAACGAGAAATTGTCCTGCAACCCGGCATGCCGCTCCGCGGTGCAGTGATAGCCGGACCGCTTCCAGTTGGCCGCGATCTTCGCCTGCACGTCGTCACGATACGGGCTCACCAGTCCGACGCGCCGCACGCCCGTCCGGTCGAATATCTCGCGGAACGCCAGGACCGAGGTGCATGCGGCAATTCCCGTGGCGCTGCGAATCCGCTCGCAGAGCAACTCGTCCCAGTCAAAGCCGAGCCAACTGGCCGACGTGCCGTTCCAGGCGATCACGTCGACTTTCGCCTGGGCGAGCAGTTCGGCCGCCCGCAGGATTTCGGAATGATCGAATTGACCGAGCGCCTGGTCCGACAGCGCGATTTCGGTGACCTTGAAGCGCGCAAAATGCGCGGTCACATTCGGAACGCCCATGAGCATCCGCATTGTCAGCGGTTCGAGCACGGTGTTCGATGACGGAGTCAGCATGCCGAGACGAACAGGAGCACCCATTGTCCGAACCTTCGAAGAGGAGTGTCTCCGCTCCGGCGGATGCCCTCCAGGTTACGAGCCTGTGTGCCTAGGCTGTATCCGAAGCCGCCAGAACGCAATAGGCCGATGGATTCGGCATTGCGTTGCGGTCGTCGCGGCAGTCATCCACCGTTCCGACGCGGTTCGAATCGGATTTCGCCGTCGCGTCGGCGACCGGACTGTAGCTTTTCCGGAAACTTCGTGCCTAAAGGGGCCCCGCATGCGCGCCCCCCGGGGAGTGCGGCTATCGGGGACAGACGTTCTGGAACTGGCGAAGATTGTGTGAGAGGCGCGTGACCTCCGCGTCCATGTCGCTCTTCGCCGCCCGAGGATAGGTCAATTCAAGAACGTGGAAGCGCGTGCCTCTGCAAGCCCGGTCCACGCGCGTGTAGAAAATGTCGCCGCCGCGGTAGCCCGAGAGGACAAACCACGACCGCGCCTTCCGCTTGTAGGTGATGTCGTCGCCATCCTGGCGTGACATCGTCGCGTAAGTGTCGTCGATGGCCCGACCCCGCGTTTCCGCGTCGCGCAAGGTGAGCGCCGCCGTGCCGTCGGGCGATACATACCGGATCACATTCTTCGGGCCTTGCGTTCGCTCGACGCTCCAGCCGGGCGGCACGAGCTTGGACTGAGACGGGTGTCGCGAGCCTTGCGCCGCGGCGCCGCTCATGGCCGTCCATACAACGCAGAGACAGACGAACATCGGTCGATAACGCATGGAGCCCTCGCTTCGACCGACGCAAGGCAGAATATGGAACTCTCTTCGGACGGCCGCCGGCGCGCCATCCCGATCTGAATGCAACACGGTACGCCGGAATTTGTTCTACCGACGCAATCGCGCGCGGACGCCACTGTGATCGGATGACGCGGGACGCTTCAGGATGCCGTGCTTTCGCGCGCGAGCCCGACGCCGGCGGTGCGCCGCGCTTTGTGCTGCCGCAACAGGAGCCGGACCATCAGCCCGTGCGCAATGAGCTCGAGTGGGGCGATCACGGTCGGAATGAAATAGGCCGCACCGAGATGCCCGAACGCGATGCCGCTGCTGTTCCCCTGGTAGAACGCATTGATGAGGTCGAGACTGCCCCACACGTTGAATACCCACAGCAGCGGGATCGCCAGGCTGGTGCGCAGCGACGCGAGTGCGGCAAGCGCGAGCAGCGTGGCCGCGAGATCGCCATACGCTGCGTCGAAGGTGAAGGTGGCGGGCAGATCGCCGGACACGACCCCCGGCATGAGGAAGGCCAGGCCGAGGAAGCGGAAGCAATGCAGGATCAGCAGCGGGCGCATCGCGTCCGTAAAGCTCCGCTCGCGCAAAGCCGGCCACACCAGATAGGCGGCAACGAGCCCCCAGGCGACGAAACTCAAGACAACGCTCAATCCGAACACTGCAACAGGCGGCATCGCGCTCTCCCTCTTCTCGAACCTTCAGTGTCCCCCTGCCCCCGCCGCGACCGGCGCCGGACGCTTCATCGTCACGCCGGCGACCGCCAACACGGCGAACAACACGGTGAGGATCAGGAACACGTCGGCGAAGCTCATCACGCTCGCCTGCTGGCGCGCGAGACCCATCATCTGCTTCAGCGCCATCGCCTGCGCATCGGAGCCGGCGAAGCGGTGCGTCAGATTGTTGAGCGTCTCGACCGCGGGAACGCGCGCCCAGTTGACCTGCTCATGCAGGCGCGCGAGATGCAGGTCCATGCGATCGTTGAGCACGGTGTTGATGATGGCGAGCCCGATGGCGCCGCCGAGATTGCGCGTGAGGTTGAACAGGCCTGAGGCGTTCTTGACGCGGTCGGGCGGCAGCGTGCCGAGCGCGGTGTTGGTCACGGGCACGATCGCGAACATGAGCCCGACGCCGCGGAAGATCTGCGGCCACAGGAGTTCCCAAAAGTCCCAGTCCTTGGTGACGTATGTCATCTGCCAGGTGCCGATCGCGAACAGCACGAAGCCCCCGATGAGCACATAGCGCGGATCGAACCGCTGCGAGAACTGGCCCGCGAAGGGCGCGGTCAGGAACATCGCGATCCCCGAGACGAACATCGTGTCGCCAATCATCAGCGCGTCGTAGCCGCGCACCTGCGCCAGATAGACCGGATAGAGATAAGTCAGGCCGTAGAGGCCGATGCCGAGCACGAAGGAAAACAGGCTGCCGAGCGCGAAGTTGCGGTTGGCGAAGGCGCGCAGGTCGACG
>DATAHD010000176.1:0-8807 GCA_036263395.1 Rhizomicrobium sp.
GCGACGGCACCACCATCCACCAATCCGGCTTTCGCCTGCTGAGCGGCGTCCCGATCGAAGACGCACACGCGGCCTTCGCCGCCTGGAACACACTCTGGCAAGCCATGCTCGCCGTCCACAACCGCGATCTCGCGCTCGTCACCGAGCGCACCGCTGACGGCATTGTCTGGCGGGTAACGGCACGCGCTTAGACGCTCAGTTCTTCGTACAGATTCCGCGGATGCCCTCGACCGTGAAGCGCACGATCAGCGGCTCC
Source organism: Rhizomicrobium sp. (assembly GCA_036263395.1). Taxonomy (GTDB): domain Bacteria; phylum Pseudomonadota; class Alphaproteobacteria; order Micropepsales; family Micropepsaceae; genus Rhizomicrobium. The sequence goes on from DATAHD010000176.1 coordinate 257, forward strand.
ATCGTGTCGAAGTCGTTTGCCTTGCAACGGCCGTCGGACAAGCGCTCCAGCCGGCCCTTCGGTGCGTTGGTGATCGTCATCACGCGCACGAACATCTGGTGCGCCCAGTAAAGATTGGTCTCATCGCACTCCGGCATCGCGCGTTTCAGGAGCTTGATCATCTTCAACGCCAACGGATCGAAATGCTCGGAGATGATTTCCGACGCCCAGTCCGGCGAATTGGAAAGCCGAAGCACGAGGGCGCAGTAATTGCGCCACGACTTACCGCCGTTGCGATTGAGCCGGAACACCGGGCGCAGGTACGCCGCAACAAGACCGTCGATCGTCATGGCGTCGCCGGCTTCGGCTTCATACGTATCGAGCTCGCGATGGCACTCGCCGATCAGATCGGCGCCGCGCCGCTGCACCACCTCGATGAAAATGTTGTCTTTGGAATCGAAGTAGTAGTGGAGCAGGGCGGTATCGACCCCGGTCTTTGCCGCAATATCCCGCAAGGTCACGCCATACAGGCCGTGGATGGAAAAAAGTTCCTCGGCGGCGTCGAGGATCTTGTTGCGGGTCTCGATGCTTTTGCCTTCGCGCCGTGACGGAACGGCGACAGCCCTGCGGCCTTGCCCCCCGATCGCAGCGGCCATGGCACGGGTCCGCGCCCGGCCCGCGCGCCGTTGTATGTCTGTCATTCGCTCCCCGTCGGCGCATCGCGGCGGCCCATCCAAAGCGCCGCGTGCTCCTTTGATTTTTATAACGCTAACAAGCTCATGACGGCGCGGAAAGCAAAAATGTTGGCAGCCCGAAAATAGTGTGGCGGAAATGCCTCCGCTGACAAAAATTCATTCACTTACAAATGAAAGTAATTGACCGGAAATTGGATTCCTCATTTATCCGAAAATGAACAAACACCTTTAGAGGGAATCCAGGAAAGTGACCCAATCGCCCCGTTTTGCGGCGCAGCGTTTGCGCGCGCGTTCGACGATGCTCACCTTTGCCGGCGCGCTTCTCGCGACCTCGGCCTTCACCGCCCCCGCCTTCGCGCAGATCGAGACCGTGACCGTCACCGCCGAAAAGCGCAGCGCCGATCAGCAGACCGTTCCGGTCACCGTTACCGCCTACACCGCGGAAGATCTGAAGGCCCACCAGGTCACGCAGTTCAAGGACCTCGTCCAGTCGACCCCGAACGTCAGCTACACCAAGGGCAATTTCGCCGGCGCCGATTTCCAGATCCGCGGTATCGGTATCGCGGCCGTGTCGGGTGATGCCGAGTCCGGCGTCGCCGTGCATCAGGACGACGTCTTCCTCGCCGCCCCGCCGCTCGCCGAAGCGACGTTCTACGATCTGGAGCGCGTCGAAATCCTGCGCGGCCCGCAGTCCACCCTCTACGGCCGCGGCGCCACCGGCGGCAACGTGAACATCGTCACCGCCAAGCCGGACATGGATGAGATGTCGGGCAACCTCGAAGGGGCCTACGGCAACTACGATGCGGCCGAGGTGAAAGGCTACTTCAACCTGCCGCTGACCGATAACTTCGCGATGCGCGTCGCCGGCGACTGGATCCGCCACGACGGCTACGTCACCAACATCGCGAACAATACCCATATCGACGGTCAGAACACTTACTCGATCCGCACGAGCCTTCGCTGGCAGCCGACCAGCAAGACGACGATCGACCTGGTCGGTTCGTACAGCCACGAGTCGGACGACCGCATGCGTTCGCAGCGCCAGCTCTGCGCCTACGATCCGACCGGCACGCTTGGCTGCTTGCCGGACTCGCTCGGTCACGACGCGATCAACAACAACTCGACCCTGACGACCATCTTCTCGTCGACCCAGGCGTTCGCGCTCGCCGGCCTGCCGACAACGCTCGGCCTGTTCGATCTCACCACCCCCGGTCCGCACAACGTCAACCCGGCCGATGCCCGCCAGGTCAGCACCGACTTCACACCGGACTACAAGGCGACCGACCGCTTCTTCGCCTTCAATCTGAAGCAGCAGTTGAACGACTGGCTCGATTTCACCGCGGTTGTCGGCTTCGACAGCAACTATGTCGTCAGCCACGAGAGCTACAACAACTCCGTCTCGCTGCCGCTCGATCCGGTTCGTCTGGCGACGGCGGAAGCCACGTTCCTCGGCGCGCTCACCGCGCTTGGCGGTCCGGGCTATGCCGCGCACTACGCACCGTACTTCACCACGGTGCCGGGCTCGCTGCCGGTTTCCGGTACCACGAACCTCGGCCTCGCCGGCGGCGACATCGCCTACTACTCGCCGAACGCTTCGGGCTATGACCAGTCGAACGGCCAGGCGAAACAATACTCGGCCGAATTCCGTCTCGCCTCATCGCTCGAAGGCCCGCTGAACTTCCTGCTCGCCGGCTACTTCCTGTCGACTTCCAGCGCTTCGGACTACTTCGTCAACGCCAGCACGTTCGACTATCCCAGCATCGTGTTCGGCGGCTTCCAGGGCCTGACCGATCCGGCGACCTGCTTTGCAACGGGCTGCTTGCTCGCGCCGGGCTTCTACCGCAGCCAGGGCAACCAGACCCGCCTGCAGTCGATGGCCGCATTCGGCGAAGTCTACTACGAGGCGATCCCGGACACGCTGAAGTTCACTGGCGGTATCCGCTTCACGGAAGACGAGAAGCATCAGCTGAGCCGCATCCAGCTGCTCACGGGCCTGCTGCCGATCGGCACCACCGACCTCAGCACCAGCGTGCTGCCGTACGACTACAACGAAGCGACCTTCGATCAGGTCACCGGCCGCTTTGTCGTCGACTACACGCCGAAGCTCGACTTCACCGACGCGACCCTCATCTATGCGAGCTATTCGCGTGGCTATAAGGCCGGCGGCTTCAACCCGGGCGTTCAGCCGGGCCTCGGCGTGCCGGTCGGCTACAACTCCGAAGGCATCGACGCGCTCGAACTCGGCACCAAGAACACCCTGCTCGACGGCGTGCTCCAGGCCAACATGACGGCGTGGTACTACAACTACGAAAACCTCCAGGTCAGCGCGATCATCAACAACACATCGGTGAATCAGAACATCGGTGCGCGCCTTTGGGGTGTTGAAGGCGAGTTCAAGTATCAGCCGGACGACAAATGGCAGTTCAGCCTGAACTTCGGCCACACCGACAGCCGTATCGGCAACGTCAGCCTCGTCGATCAGCGCAACCCGACGGCGGGCCGCAGCGATGTCGTGCTCGTGAAGGACGCAACCCCGACCGGCACCGCCGGCCAGAACTGCGTCTACTACGCGATCGCCGCCGGCACACCGACTCCGGCCGCGCTCGGCGTCCCGGGCTTCTTCGCGCCGCCGGGTGGCGATCACGCGCTTGCCGCGCATGGCGTCGCCAACACCAACTATGGCGTCTGCGGTCTGGACGAGGCGACGGCGAACAGCTTCGGCTATTCGACGATCGACCCGCTCACGGGCAAGCAGGCGGATGGTGGCGTGGCGGTGAACCTGCACGGCAACCAGCTGCAGAACACCCCGCCGTGGACGATCAGCTTCGGCGTTCAGTACACCTTCGACTTCGACGGTGGTTACACCCTGACGCCGCGCGCTGACTTCTACTGGCAGGACAACATGTACGGCCGCATCTTCAACGATGCCGCTGACAAGATCTCCAGCTGGGAAGTCACCAACGCGCAGGTCACCTTCGCGGCCGAAGACAGCAAGTGGTACGCCACGGCCTACATCAAGAACGTGTTCGACGAGAACAACGTCACCGGCCAGTATCTGACCAGCGCCACCTCGGGCCTCTACACCAACGAGTTCCTGGGCGACCCGCGCACCTACGGTCTGCGCCTCGGCGTCCGCTTCTAAGCGTGGCGTCTTGAAACAAAAGAAGCCGGGCAGGCGACTGCCCGGCTTTTTTGCATCTGCGAAGAAGGTGCCTGCGACATTTACCCTGTATGACGCACTGCACAATATCCGTTGACAGGTTGTCAGATCAGGGCATAATTCACCTCACGATGAATGAACCGGAAATTGCGGTCCGGCACGTTCAACAACCAGTTTCCCGTGCCATCCAACACGGGATTCTCACCGGGAAGCGTTCAACCCAGAGCGACGAACCGTTGAGGCAAACCCGCCGTTCGCCCTCCCTCCCCGGGCTGTGAACGGCGGGTTTTTATTTGGGACGGCTGCACGCAGCCCCTCTCACCCTCCCCTTGAGGGAGGGTCGAATTGCGAAGCAATTCGGGGTGGGGTCAAACCGACAACGCAGGGCCGATTTATCCAACAAAATCTCGATTTTCGATTTTGTGGGATAAACGGCGGAAAACGTGGGTATCCGTGACCCTAGCGCATTGCCTCAATGCGAGTGCACGCTGTCCGCCAGCCCCGCGTCGACGGTGGCCTTGCGGTCCAACTTGCCCCAGCCGACGAACGGGCCGCGCAAGGCGGTTGCGATGGAGCGCACCACGACGTAGTAGAGCAGCTGGCGATAGCCGAAGCGCTGCAGCACCAGCCACCACAGAAGGCTCCACTTCTCGCGCCGCTCCATCAGGAAGCCGGCAACGGCTGCCAGCAGATCGACCAGCACGAACACCACATAATAGAGCCCGACCATCTGCAGGTTGCCGGTGGTGAACTCCGAGCCGTGCTCGAGATAGGCAACGCCCTCCCACGCGAGCTGCCACAGCAGCAGCAGATCGGCGAACGGCGCCAGCGCGGTCAGCAAGATCTGGAACAGCCACACCTGCGGCAGCGCCAGCATGCCGAGTGCGCCATAGCGCGGCCGGAAGATCGTGCTGCGATACTTCCACAAACACTGCAGCGTGCCGTACGACCAGCGGAAGCGCTGCTTGGCGAGGCCGCGGAACGTGTCCGGCGCCTCCGTCCATGCAACGGCCGATGAATCGAACATCACGTGATAGCCCGCGCGTTGCAGTGCGATGGTGAGATCCTGATCTTCCGCCAGCGTGTCGGAGGAGAAGCCGCCCGCGGCCACGATCGCGCTCTTGCGCCATGCACCGATGGCGCCCGGCACCACCGTCATCGTGCCGACCGCAGCGAGTGCACGCCGCTCCAGGTTTTGCGCCACGATGTATTCCAGCGCCTGCCAGCGCGTGATCATGTTGGTGCGGTTGCCGACCTTGGCATTGCCGGCCACCGCGCCGATCGTCGGATCGCCGAACCAGCGAACCAGCCGCGCAATCGCATCGCGGTTGAACTGCGTGTCGGCATCCAGCGCCACCACGATATCGCCGCGTGCCTTGGCCAGGCCGACATTCAGCGCATGCGCCTTGCCGCCGTTGGGAATGCTCAACACGGTTACGCGCGGATCGTGATCGAACGCGGCGCGCAGCACCGCATGCGTGTTGTCTTTCGAACCGTCGTCGACGACGATCACGTCGAGATCGCGATAGGTGCTCTTCAGGATACCGCGCACCGTCGAGGCGATGACCGTCTCTTCGTTGTACGCCGGCACGATCACCGACACCGCAAACGGCGCGTCCGTGCTCGGCGCGGCAAACAGTGTCTTCTCGCTGCGCTTGTTCCACAGTGCGAGACCGACAAGGAACAGCATGCGCGCGATGCCCAGCCAGATCGCCACCCAGAACGCCCAGTGCAGCACGTAGCCGACTTCGCTCATCGTCATGAACACGACGCGATCGGTCACCAGCGCAACGGTTGCCGGCAGTGGCGGCATCGCCTGATCGCGCGTCAGTCCCGCGAGCTGCGACACCCGCACAAAGCGGTACCCTTCGGCCTTCAGCTTATCGATCACGATGGGCAGCGCATCGACCGTCTGCTGCCGGTCGCCGCCGGCATCGTGGAACAGCACGATGTTGCGCGGGGAATCGCCGCGCGCGCCATGCACCTGCTTCAGCGTCTCGGAGATGATCTTCGCGACACCGGGCCGTTCCCAGTCCACCGGATCGACATGCTCGCCGACGGTGACATAACCCATGTCCTGCGCTGTCTGCACCGGATCGATCTGATCCGCATCGGTCGGCTCCGCATCGCCGAGATAGGGCGGCCGGAACAGGCGCAGCGAACGCCCGGTCAGCGCTTGGAACAGGCGCTGCGTCGCGTTCAGCTCCAGCACCGTCGCCTGATGCGGCGTGTCGGACAGATTGGGATGCGTATAGGTGTGATTGCCGACCTCGTGCCCGTCGGCCACGATCTGCTGCACCAGCCCCGGATTGGCTTCGGCATTGCCGCCGATGATGAAGAATGTCGCCGGGACATGCTTCGCCTTCAGGATGTCCAGAATCTGCGGCGTCCACTCCGCGTCCGGGCCGTCGTCGAACGTCAGCGCGATCTCTTTCTTCGCCGCGCCGAATTGCCGGATCACATAACCGGTCGGCAGTTTGGTGTATTCCTCGTCGTCGATATCGCCGGTCTTGGCATCGCGTTCGAACACGCGCGCGCCCGATTGCGGATGCGCCTCGACGCGCAGGATCTCGCCCTGTCCCTCGTAGTCGATGCCTTCGACGATCGGAATCTGTTTCAGCCTGTCCGGCGCCGGTGTGTTGTACGGCTTGCCCATCACCGACCAGATCGACGGATCCTCCGCGCCGAGACGCCACAGCGCATAGCCCGCCGGTTGATACGGATCGGCGGCGTGGATCTGGTTGTACGCCGTCACCGCATCCAGCAGCCACACATCGTGCGTCGTGCCGTCGTCTTCGATGTAGGAGAAATGCGGGTTGTTGCTCGCATCGTCGAACGTCACCTTGGCGTCGGAGTCGTTGGCCGCGATGATCGATTCCTCGAACGACATGGAATCGACGTCTTCGCCGTTCCAGTCATAGGCGTAGTTGCCGAGTGCCACGATGGTGCGTGCCGGATCGAGCAACTTCATCCGCTTGTCGAGCAGGTCCTCGTACCAGCTCTGCCCCGCTATGCTGCCTGCGCCGCCTCTGCCGCCGTGCTGGTCGTAGGCCATCAGCACCGTGTAGTCGGAGAGCTTGGAGTAGCGATCGAACGGCCACGCATCGTCGGCGAACGGCGAGGCGACTGCGACCACCCAGCCATGCAGACGGAATTTGCCGCGCAGCTCGCCCAGGAACGCCGCCATCGCGCCATGCGCTGCGTCGGTATCGGGCATCGTTTCAAAGTCGACGACAACGCCCTGTAACTTGTGACGCTGCAGGAAATCCGTGATGTTGGCCTCGAGTGCGCGCCGACGCGTCGTATCGGCCAGCAGCCTCGCCATCCCCTCGCCATCCCATTGGCCCAGGGTTGCGTTCTGAATCACCGGCAGGATCGCGACGTCCTTCTTCGCGGTGCGGATCAGGTCGTAGACGCCCTGATTGTAGCTCTCCTTGAACGTCAGGTCCGGCCCGTGCAGCGTCAGCCAGGTCGGCATCACCCAATCGAGATGCGGCAGCGCGAGCTGCAGCGAGTCGTACGCGCTCGCTTCCCAGTTCGGAAAGAACGCGATCGACAACGGCCGTCCCAGCGGCTGCTGCAACGTCGCGCGTAGCGCGGCGGGGCGGTTGTTGTGATGCTTGCGCAGGCGCTTCTCGCGCGCGATCTCGTGCTTCTCGTCGCGCGCTTCCTGTGCCAGCCGCGCCGCCGACGGCAGCAGCCCCGGCTTCGCCGACTTCGCTTCCAGCTCCAGCGAGTGGGCGATGATCTGCCCCTTCAGCCGCACCGCCCCGATGTTCGGCGCGAACAGCAGGCTCAGCAGAAAGCCAATCCCCAGAACGGTGGAGATGATCGCGACGGTCCAGCCGACGAAAGACACGCGTGCGGCGCGTCGTCCGGTGGCGTCGAGAAAAATCGGTTTGCCTGTCATGATGTGCACAGCCTTGCGGCCGGTCCTGGGGTCTTGTTGTGTTTGGGGTAGCGCGTCCGTCGCGGATAATCGATGCGTAAACTTACAGGGGCCTTACTGCCGACTTACGCGACCACGGCGCTTCTCGCGCTCGGGTTTGGCATTTGTTTGGCCGCCGACCTGCCGGGGCACCTTTCTTACGATTCTGTAATCCAACTCCTCGAAGGCCGCACCGCGCAGTACTGGGGCTGGCACCCGCCGGTGATGTCCTGGCTGCTCGGCCTGTTCGACAGCCTCGTGCCGGGAACCGCGCTGTTCGTGGTGTTCGATGCGGTGCTGTTCTTCGGCAGCCTCATCGCGCTCGCCTGGCTCAGGCCGGTGCATTCCTGGGCCGCGGCGGTCGTCGCGCTCCTCATCATCGCCTCGCCGATCGCGCTTCTCTATCAGGGCATCGTCTGGAAGGACGTGCTGTTCGCCGACGCCACCGTCGGCGGCTTCGCGACGCTCGCCTGGCTGCCGCGCGTCTGGAACACGCCGTGGCGTTTCGTGGCGATGGCCAAGGCGATGGTGCTGCTCTGCCTCGCGGCGATGGCGCGCCAGAACGGGTTGCTGTGTCTCGCTTGCGGCGTAATCGCGTTGACCTGGATCGCATCGCAGCACGCACCGCTGCGCACGGCTCTTGTTTATGGCGCGGCCGCGCTCGCCTTCGCCGCGGTCTTCACCACCGCGGCCAACGTCGCGCTCGGCACCCGCATCGTCGCGCCCAGCGGCCCGGCCAAGCAATTCCGCCTGCTGCAGCTCTACGACATCATCGGCTTCGTCGCCGCC
>DATAHD010000177.1:0-11057 GCA_036263395.1 Rhizomicrobium sp.
AACGGCGGCGCCTGCGCCCTCGGCCACCCCATCGGCGCCAGCGGCGCCCGCATCCTCGTGACGCTGATCAACGCGTTGCAGAAGCGCGGCAAGAAGAAGGGCGTAGCCGCCCTCTGCATCGGCGGCGGTGAGGCGACAGCCGTGGCGGTGGAGTTGGTGTGACGTGTCGGGCGACTACGCAGCCATCGACAATGAAATAGATGATTGGGCAGTACGCCATTCGCTTGTGCCATTCAGATCATGGGCAGGCCGCGAAGCGAGATTCTTTTATGTTTCGAGTGAAGCTGGCGAATGTTTCCAGATATCGATTGACGCCCCGCAATCAGGCCGGGTTGGTGTGCGCATTGCTTGCGTCGAAGGGAGGCGAGACAATGATCCACGGCGAGAATTGGTCGTCGCCGTTACTGAGATCGGATCCGCGCTAGAAGATGCGCTAAAATCGGCTATCGAATGGATGGCTCCTTCAACGCGACACTTTCCGGCGAAAGAAGTTTAGCACTCGATGACCGCCATCAAATCCACCATCTCAACCAACGCCCCCGCATTCAAAGCGAACGCGGAAGCCAACGCCGCGCTCGTCGCCGATCTAAAATCGCGCATGGCCACCGCCGCCCTCGGTGGCGACGAACGCTCCCGCAAGCGGCACACCGAGCGCGGCAAGCTCCTGCCGCGCGATCGCGTCGAGCGCCTGCTCGATCCCGGCTCGCCGTTCCTCGAACTCAGCCCGCTCGCGGCGCACGACATGTATGACGGCGATATCCATGCCGCCGGCATCATCACCGGCATCGGCCGCGTCTCGGGCCGCGAATGCGTGATCGTCTGCAACGACGCCACCATCAAGGGCGGCACCTACTACCCGATCACCGTGAAGAAGCATCTGCGAGCGCAGGAGATCGCGCAGCAGAACCGCCTGCCATGCGTCTATCTCGTGGACTCCGGTGGCGCGAACCTGCCGAACCAGGCGGAGATCTTCCCCGACCGGGAGCACTTCGGCCGCATCTTCTTCAACCAGGCGAACATGAGCGCCGCCGGCATCCCGCAGATCGCCAGCGTCATGGGCTCCTGCACCGCGGGCGGCGCCTACGTCCCGGCGATGAGCGACGAGACCATCATCGTCAAAGGGCAGGGCACCATCTTCCTCGGCGGCCCGCCGCTGGTGAAAGCCGCCACCGGCGAAATCGTCAGCGCCGAAGACCTCGGCGGCGCCGACGTCCACGCCAAGATCAGCGGCGTCGCCGATCACTACGCCAACGACGACACGCACGCCCTCGCCATCGCGCGCCGCATCGTCAGCCACCTGAACACGGAGAAGCACCCCAACATCCCGCTGCGCGATCCGCGCGAGCCGGCCTACGACACTGCCGAGCTCAACGGCATCGTGCCGCCGTCACTGATGACGCAATACGATGTGCGCGAAGTGATCGCCCGCATCGTCGACGGCTCGGAGCTAGACGAGTTCAAGAAGACATACGGCACCACGCTCGTCACCGGCTTCGCGCACATCGCCGGCATGCCGGTCGGCATCCTCGCCAACAACGGCATCCTGTTCAGCGAGAGCGCGCTCAAAGGCGCGCACTTCATCGAGCTGTGCTGCCAGCGCAAAATCCCGCTGCTGTTCCTGCAGAACATCTCCGGCTTCATGGTCGGCAAGAAGTATGAGCAGGGCGGCATCGCGAAAGACGGCGCCAAGCTGGTGACCGCCGTCGCCACCGCGCAGGTCCCAAAGATCACCCTGGTGATCGGCGGAAGCTACGGCGCCGGCAATTACGGCATGTGCGGGAGAGCCTACAGCCCACGCTTCCTCTTCACCTGGCCCAACAGCCGTATCAGCGTGATGGGCGGCGAGCAGGCCGCGTCGGTCCTCGCCACCGTCCACCGCGACGCCGACAAGTGGACGCCCGAACAAGCCGAAGCCTTCAAAGCCCCGATCCGCGCAAAGTATGAGGAAGAGGGCTCGCCGTACTACGCGACAGCCCGCCTATGGGACGACGGCATCATCGCCCCGGCAGACACGCGGCGTGTGTTGTCGCTGGCGTTGAGTGCGTGTTTGAATGTGCCTATCGGAGACACGAAGTTCGGCGTGTTTAGGATGTGATACATCAGACCTGCGCAAAAAAATGAGAAGGGGAGCGAGACCTCGCTCCCCTTCGTGAAGGCAAGCCTATTTGTAGGTTTTTGTGCGCGAGTTGCCCTTCGAGTCGGTCGATGTCGTAGACGTAGCTTTCCAAGTGGGACCGAGGATCGTACGCGAAAGGCCGCTTCCAGTAGCCTTATAGTGCGTCGATTTCGTCGAGCTACCGCTCCGTTCAGTAACGGTCTTCCCGGTCAGCCACCCATCCCTAGATGTGTAAGTTGTTTTCTTGGCCATTTATACTCTCCGTTGTTTGATTTAAGATTTGTTCCCATCTGGAAACGCTGAAAGAAGAGCAGGAAAGATCAATCTGCTGCCTGGTAATCATGCGAAACCATGACGACGGGCGCCCCGGAGGCAACCTTGGCTCAAAAACCAAACCAGTTAATAGCGGGGTTTCAGCCACGCCTTGAGTGGCTGGCGAATAATCTTGACCCGAATCCTGCCTACCGCAGATTCATATCCGACGGCAACGACATCCTCACGGCGCTCGAACAAGCTGTGGAACGTGGAGAGTTTTTCGTCGGAGAAACCAAATCCATTCCGGGGCGTCGCCAGTGGCAAAACGCATTGCGAGATGATCGACCCTCTCCGATATTTCTCAAATGGCTCTATGCGCTCTTTCCAGACTTACTACCGGCTCATTTTGAGGCGCCTACCCTAGCCGAGTTTTTGCACATTGGTGCGGAAATCCAAGCGAACCGAGAGCGGTGGCGTCCCGCCATTCGCTATTTTGCGGAACATCGCACTGAACTCGCGATTACTGCAAAAGAATACTACCGAGAGGTCGACGAGAGCGCCGAACTGAACTTTGGCGGGATAATGTTTCCTCTTCTTGCCCAACGCGGCTGGATACGAAGAGTGCCTCTACGTTTGGATGAAGCGAGTGAGGCTCAATACTTGAAGTTTCCAGAGCCGGGGAGGTCTTTTAAAAGGTTATGCTTGGATGGGTTAAAGGGAGACTACGTTGCGTACAAGGGCGCATTGGCCTATGCGACACGCAAAGTTGTAAGACCCGAGCCGCAACACAACGGTGAGATCTTCTGCGCCAAGCATGTATTACAAGACGATTTTGGGTTTGTTGGGTTCAGCTATTATCTCGCGCGATACTTTAGCTACATTAACACCTGTGAGCTCCTTGGAGCGGAATTAGCCGATTGGGTCGTGTCGCATAGGGATAATGATAGCCCGCCGCCATTGTCGTTTCGGGGAAAACCTAGTGCAGCTTTCGATCTCGAAAATCGAGCCGCATATCCCGGGGTAAATTGTCTAACGATCTTTCTCAATTACTCCGAACGGAAGTCGCTCATTGGGCGCGGCAACTATTTCTTGTTGCACAAGCGTGACGAGACGCAACTTCAGGCACAAAATACTGTGCATATTGTGCCATCAGGCGGGCATCAAGGATGGGCCAAAGGAGCTAGAGCAGAGGACACCGCAATTTGGCGCACGATGATGCGCGAGTTTGCTGAAGAGCTTTTCGATATGGAGGATCTTGCAAAGCAACCTGAAACTTGGGGTGACTTTCAGCGGCACAAAGACGTCGCAAGAATTAAGGAGACCTTTTTTGGGGCTATCAACCCAGCTGCTAGAGCGTATCTACATGGCTTCGGGTTGGATCCGATCACGCTAAAGCCCGAGGTTCTTGTTTCAATTGTAGTTGATTGGGAGGCCGCAAAAAAACGGTGGCCAGATGTTCGCCTGAAATTTAATTGGGAGCTCCAAAGCCAAGATGGGACGACACGCCATCAGTGGGAGCGGTTGTCTAAGGACAATCTAATAGTCCAAGCCCGTGGCGGTATTCAGACAATTGGTTCTAGGGACGATACATTCCTCGGCACGCTTCCAGCAGGTGCCGCCTGCATGATGGAGGTGGCACGGCACTATGAATATCTAGGGCTACCTGCTGGCTAGAAGGCCCCCGTTGCGCGTGCAAGACTGCATCGTCGATTGCTTGCGCCTAGCAATCCAAGGTCGTCGTCCGCTCCCATTCCGTCAGCGAGGCCGAATACGCATCCCACTCCATCAGCTTCAGCTTCTCGAACGCGCTGACGAATTCGTCGCCCAGTTTCGCGCGCAGCACCTCCGCCTTGTCCAGCAGCCGCACCGCATCCAGCAGGTTCGTCGGCAGGCGGCGCAGCGTGTCTTTCAGCTTCAGGCCTTCTTCCTCGAACATGTGGATGTCGAGCCGCCGCCCTGTCAGGGTTTGAACGGATTGCGGATCGTCAGTCCGCCGATGCGCTGTCCGTGTTGCATATCTTCACTGAAGAACGACGTGCAGTTAGCCTTCTGCGCTGCGGCCAGAAGCATCGAGTCGTAAACCGAAAACCCGTACCGCTCGGCGATGTCGAGACCGAGTTCGTGTACTCCGATATCTGCGACCACGACGGTGCAGATACTGCGTACTCTCGAGAGCGCATCTCGAATGGAAGGGACTGACATTCGGAACCTGCGTCTCGCGACGGCCGCGAACTCATCCAGCACCTGAACGCTGATCGTGCCGGTGTCGAGAAGCAATTGCTCGACCCTGTCCGCTTTAACGGCATCAGCCGACAGAACGTACAGAAGGATATTTGAATCGAAGAAGTCAGTCGCGCTCATGCGGCTCGTCTGTGCGCCAGCCCCGCTCGTGCGCTTCTTCCCGATCAAACTTGAAATCCGCGGGCATGGTGCCGCGATACTTTCGAAGTGCCTTTAACGCTTCCTCGCGTTGTTGCTGTCCTTCGCGCTCCACAAGGACGTCTTTCGACGTCTTGTCCTTGGGCTCAAGTGCGATGCGATCGCCTTCCTTCAGGCCCATCTTCTCGACCAGCGCCTTGGGCAGCCGAACGGCGAGACTGTTGCCCCACTTCGCGATCTGCACAGCGGTCACTCCATGATATACAATCTGGAATGTATATCATTGGTCCGTATTGTTCAATGCACGCTGCTACGTGAAGTCTCCGTCGCGCGCGCCAATCTTGCCCCGTGTATGGTTGCGTCAGACTGCAGAACGCAAATGCGCGGGAAGTGTCATGATCGTCGTCGCCGGCTACGTCATCGCCAAACAAGAAACCCGCGCCGAGATGCTGCGCATCGGTTTCGAGCATGTGCATCGCTCGCGCGCGGAGCCCGGCTGCATCGAACACGGCATCTACGCCGACGCGGAGAATCCGCTGAAGCTCCACTTTTTCGAGCGCTGGGCCGACGAGGCCGCGATCCGCGCCCACTTCGCGGTACCGGAGTCGCGTGCCTTCATCAAACAACTCCGCGCCCTCGCCGCCGACGCCGGCGAGATGCACATCCTCACCGCCGAACCAGCGAAGCTCTAAGCGAAGTCCCACGCTGCTGACACGGTCTGGCACTTGCCACTGCTAAACATCTCTTCGAGTGAGCCGCATTGGGCGACCACAAAGGAGAGCGTGCGCATCCGAGAAGTCTGACATCCGACCAGCGAAGGGCAGGGCACCCCCTCCCCGAACTGGCCACCATGAGGTTCGAATGGTGATCCCACCGGGACCACCCCCACCCCTCCCCAGAAAATCGCCAAACAACCTCCAGCCGTTTTCTCAACGATTTCAACGCACTGGAAATTCACCGCCGTGCGCCGCCTGCCCCAAATTCGACGGAATCCGGGAACCCAATAGGGTTAACGTGGTTGTTGAAGGGGCCGGCAACCGGCCGCTTCCGGGGGAGTCCGTCATGCAAGATGTAATGATGTACCTGCAGCAGGCGCTCGATTATTTCCGCGAAGGCTTTGCTCAGGTGAATGCCGTCCTCGGCCTGCTCGTCGCGATCTATTTCGCCTACCGCATGCCGGAATGGTCGCGCCTCTGGGCCGTCGCCATCGGTGCGGTTTTGACCCATATCATCGCGCTTATTTTGATTCCGGTGATCGATCACAACGCAGCACTCCGTCTTCCGCCACTGCTGGAAGAGGCCTTCCTGCGCAACGTGCTGACGCTCTATCTCGGCTATCTCATTGCCATCGCTGTGTTCTTCTTCGTGAAGACCAATCTGCTGGCTGGCGCAGGCGAGAAAGCGCATCACGCGCACTGACCGGATTGGTTAAAGCGGCCGGAAACCAGCGGCGCGGGTTCTGCGTTCTATCGCGGTAGACGCAAGGGAACTCGCGCCATGGATCAGATCACCCCATACTGGAACGAATTTTACAGCTACATGCGCGCCGGTCTCGCCGACGTGAATTATCTTCAGGTCGTTGTCATCGCCTTGCTCGGCGCCATGGCCGCCAGCTCGTTTGTCGGCGTCATCGTCGCTGCCGCGCTGTCGGTCGTGATCCATGTGCTGGTCAACGCGCTCGTGCCGGTGCTGCTTGATCACAAGGACTTCGTGCCGCCGGCCTTCGACAACGCCTTCATGCACTTCGCCGCCTCGCTCTTCATCCTCTACTTAGTGGCGATCGGAGTGCTGTTCCTCATCAAGATGGCCGTGCAGCACCGTCCCGCGCCGCGCGTCGTCACCCGCCATCACTAAAGGCAAAACTGTCCCCATCCTTGGCGGAGCGTGTCTTTGGCGCGCTCCGCTTTTGCCTTTATGATCGCGCGCCCATCCACACCACGCGCGCCAGCCGATGTTCCAGAAGCTTCTGATTGCCAACCGCGGCGAGATCGCCGTCCGCGTCATCCGCACCGCGCGCCGCCTCGGCATCCGCACCGTCGCGGTCTATTCCGATGCTGACGCGAACGCGATGCACGTAAGCATGGCGGATGAAGCGGTCCACATCGGTCCCGCGCCCGCGCGCGAGAGCTACCTCCGCATCGACGCGATTCTCGCCGCCGCAAAGCAGACCGGCGCGCAGGCGATCCATCCCGGCTACGGCTTCCTGTCCGAGAACGCGGAGTTCGCCGAAGCCTGTGCCGCCGCCGGCATCACCTTCGTCGGCCCACCGCCCAGTGCCATCCGCGCGATGGGCCTGAAAGACCGCGCCAAGGCGCTGATGGCAAAGGCGGGCGTCGCTGTCGTCCCCGGCTATCTCGGCGACGACCAGTCGCCCGAAGTCTTGGCGCGTGAGGCCGACCGCATCGGCTATCCCGTCCTCATTAAGGCGGTCGCCGGTGGTGGCGGCAAAGGCATGCGCCGCGTCGACAACACAGCCGATTTTGCGGCCGCACTCGAAAGCGCCAAGCGTGAGGCGAAATCGTCCTTCAACGACGACAAGGTCCTGATCGAGAAATACGTCAGCCGCCCGCGCCACATCGAGGTGCAGGTCTTCGGCGACACGCACGGCAACGCGGTTTATCTGTTTGAGCGTGACTGCTCGCTACAGCGCCGCCATCAGAAGGTGATCGAAGAAGCCCCGGCGCCCGGCATGCCGCCTGCCATGCGCACCGCGATGGGCGAGGCCGCAGTGAAAGCCGCAAAAGCCGTCGGCTATGTCGGCGCCGGGACCATCGAGTTCATCGCCGACACGTCGGAGGGCCTGAAGGCCGACCGCTTCTGGTTCATGGAAATGAACACCCGCCTTCAGGTGGAGCATCCGGTCACGGAGTCGATCACCGGTCAGGATCTCGTCGAATGGCAGCTGCGCGTCGCCTCCGGTGAGCCGCTGCCGAAGCAGCAAAGCGAACTCGCCATCGACGGTCACGCCGTCGAGGTGCGCCTCTACGCCGAAGACCCGCAAAAGGGCTTCCTGCCGTCCATCGGCACGCTCGAATGGATGACCCTGCCCAACACGGTGCGCGTGGATTCCGGTGTGCGTGAGCGTGACACGGTGACGGCGTTCTACGATCCGATGATCGCCAAGATCATCACCTACGCCCCAACGCGCGAAGATGCCGTCCGCCAACTCGCCTCCGCGCTTGAGCAGGTGCAGATCGCCGGTCTTCAGACCAACAACGCCTTCCTCATCCGCGCCCTGCGCAGCGCCGACTTCATCCATGGCGACATCGACACCGGTTTCATCGATCGCCATCTCGCCGATCTCGTCCCGCCGGTCACGCTCCCGCAATCCGCGCTCGATGCCGCCGCCCAACTGATCGCGGACGAAGCTGAGACCTCGCACGCCACGCTCGACCCGTGGAACATCGCCGACAGCTTCCGCGTCAACGGCCGGCCGAACCAGATCGTCGACTTCGTCGTCGATGGAAAGCGCGTCTCTGCACCGCTGCCGACGCAGGCGCGCGTGCCGCAGGAAATGGCGATGCGTCTCAAGTCCGGCGCCATCGCGGTGATGCAGCAGGGCGAGACATTCCAGCTCGCCGAATACGATCCGTTCGAAGCCGCCGACGCCGCCGGCTCCGCCGCCGACCGCATCACCACGCCGATGCCGGGCAAGATCGTGCAGATCCTCGTGAAAGCCGGCGAGGCCGTGAAGCGTGGCCAACCGCTCGCCACGCTGGAAGCGATGAAGATGGAGCACACGCTCTCCGCCCCGGCCGACGCGGTCGTCGCCAGCGTCGAAGCCAATGCCGGCGATCAGGTCACCGACGGCACCGTGATTGTGCGTTTTGAGAAAGCAGCATGACTCTTCACATCCTCAAGCTTTGCGTTGGCGTCGATACTCTTCAAGAACTCGCCGATTGGCAGGCCGGCCGCCTTAAAGACCTCAAGAAAAAGGGCAAGCCCGCCGAACTAGTCCACGTCACGCGCATGACGCCGAAGCGCAAGGACGAGGTGCTCGACGGCGGCTCGCTCTATTGGGTCATCAAGGGTCAGATCGCGGCCCGCCAGAAGCTGATCGACCTGCGCAAGGTCACCAAGAATGGCACGCCACACTGCGGCCTCGTCTACGAGCCCAAGCTCATCCCTGTGCAACGCCGCGCCCATCGCGCCTTCCAGGGCTGGCGCTACTTCGACCCGAAAGACGCGCCGCCCGACGCACGCGGCACCAAGGGGCTTGAGAAACTCCCCGAGAAGCTGCAAGCCGAACTCGTCGATCTCGGATTGCTCTAAATGATCCGCATGGTCTGCTTCGATGTCGGCGAAACCCTCGTCGACGAAACGCGCCATTGGGGCGAGTGGGCGGACCATATGGGTATCCCGCACCTCACCTTCTTTGCCGTCTTCGGTATGGTGATCGCACAAGGCCGCCACCACCGCGATGTCTTCCAGGTTCTGCGTCCCGGCTTCGACCACGACGCCGAGCGCGCCAAACGTATCGCGCAAGGTTGGCGTTATCGCTTCGAACCGACCGACTTCTATCCCGATGCGCTACCATGCCTTCGCGCGCTCCAAGCACGTGGCATCAAGATCGGTCTCGCCGGCAATCAGCCGCGAGAATGCGAAGACGCCTTGCGCGATATCGGCATCACGGTCGATCTGATCGGTTCATCGGAAGGTTGGGGCGTCGAGAAACCATCCCCCGCCTTCTTCACGCGCCTCGCGCAGGAAGCGAACCTGCCGCCGAACGAAATCGCCTATGTCGGCGATCGCATCGACAACGACGTCGGCCCCGCCGCAGACGCCGGCATGACCGCCATCTTCCTTCGCCGTGGCCCATGGGCCATTGCGCAAGAGAATGATCCCGCTGCGAGCAAAGCGCACCTGAAGCTAGACAGCTTGAGCACGCTCAGCGACGCAATCGCGAAGCTCTAGATCGCCATATTGTCGATCAACCGCGTCCCGCCGATCTTCGCAGCGGCCAGCACACGGGCAGGGCGGTCTGCAGTCTCGATCCGCTCCAGCGTCTCCGCATCGCGCACCGCCACATAATCCACGCTGTCGAACCCGGCCTGCAGCAATCCCTGCGCACCCGCAGCCTCGGCGGCCGCAATCGGTGCACCGCTGCGCACCTGCTCCGCGACGACCGTCAGAATGCGGTTCATGAACCCCGCAATCTTCCGCTCGCGCTCGTTCAGATACGCATTGCGCGATGACATCGCGAGCCCGTCGGCCTCGCGAATGATCGGCGCGCCGATGATCGTGATCGGCAGCCCGAAATCGGTGGTCATCCGCTTCACGACCATCAGCTGCTGATAGTCCTTCTCGCCGAAGATCGCCGAGTCCGGCGTCACCGCCAGCAGCAGCTTCGACACCACCGTCGCCACCCCCTTGAAGAAGTGCGGCCGAAAGTCCGTCTCCAGCCCGGCGCTCGGCCCGGCCACCTCGACCGACGTCGCAAACCCGGCCGGATACATGTCGGTCGTGCTCGGTGCGAACACCATGTCCACCGCATCGGTCGAGGCCAGCTTGGCGACATCGGCGTCCAAGGTGCGCGGGTATTTGTCGAAATCTTCGTGCGGCGCGAACTGCGTCGGGTTCACGAAAATACTCACCACCACCTTCTCGGCGCGCTTTCGTATCTCGCGCACCAGCGACAGGTGCCCCTCATGCAGTGCCCCCATTGTGGGCACCAGCCCAATACTCGACCCGCCGCCGCGCCACATGGCGATGCGGCCGCGAACCTCGGGGATGGTATTCTTGATAATCGGTGCTTTCATCGCGGCGGGACATTAGCGCGAGGCCCGTCCCCCGCGCTACAATAGCCAGGCAAATCGCACCTTTGTCACAGATGCCATCCTCTCCGCTGCGTCAGGCCGTTTCTGCCGCCTATCTTGCCGACGAAAACACGATTGTTGACGGGATGATCGCCAAGGCGCGCTTGTCGCCCCAGGAAAAGGCCACCACCCACGCGCGTGCCGCGGAACTCGTCACCAAAATTCGCGCCCAGCAGAGCAACAGCGGCGGCGTCGATGCCTTCATGCAGGAATACGCGCTGTCGAGCGAGGAGGGCGTCGCCCTCATGTGCCTCGCCGAAGCGCTGCTGCGCGTGCCAGACAGCGAGACAGCCGACCGCCTGATCCGCGACAAGATCGGCGGCGCCGATTGGGGCAAGCATCGCGGCAAAGCGGACTCGATGTTCGTCAACGCGTCGACCTTCGCACTCATGCTCACGGGCCGCGTCGTGAAGCTCGACGATTCCGCGAAGTGGGATTTCGAAGGCATCCTCCGCCGCCTCGTCACCCGCTCCGGTGAACCGGTGATCCGT
>DATAHD010000178.1:0-15148 GCA_036263395.1 Rhizomicrobium sp.
ACCGGACCCAGATCGTTGATACCCACAACGACGATGTCGTTGCGCTTGGATTCCACGATGGCGCGAAGGACGAGCCGCCCAATGCGGCCGAACCCGTTGATCGCGACGCGAACTGCCATAACCGATTATCCCTTCTTCTTCAGTGCCGCGCGGGCCGCATCGGCAACCGCTTCAGGCGTAATGTTGAAGTGCTTGTACACGTCCTTGTACGGCGCGCTGGCGCCAAAGCTGGACATGCCGACAAATGCTCCGTCCGGACCGATATACCGGTCCCAGCCGATTTGCACCGCCGCCTCGACCGCAACCTTAACAGTGCCGGGGCCGAGAACCTTCTCACGATATGTTTCGCTCTGTTCCTCGAACAATTCCCAGCACGGCATAGAAACGACGCGTGCGGCAATGCCGTCGGCCTTCAGAAGATCGCGGGCTTTCAGCGCCATTTCGACTTCCGAACCGGTCGCCAGCAGCGTGACTTTAGCGCCGTCCGCACCGGCAAGCTCATAGGCGCCCTTGGCGGACAGGTTCTCGTCCGTGTGCTCGGTGCGCGCCGGCGCCAGATTTTGGCGGGTGAGGGCGAGGAGGCTCGGCTGCGTCTTATGCTTCAGCGCCAATTCCCAGCATTCCACTGTCTCGACCGCGTCACCCGGGCGGAACACGAGCAGCTGCGGGATCGCGCGGGCTGCTGCCAGATGCTCGACCGGCTGGTGGGTTGGGCCGTCTTCGCCGACGCCGATGGAGTCGTGCGTCATAACGAACACGGAGTGCGCACCCATCAGCGCCGCAAGGCGGATCGACGGACGGCAATAGTCGGAGAACACGAAGAACGTGCCGCCATAAGGGATCAACCCGCCATGCAGCGCGATGCCGTTCATCGCCGCGACCATGCCGTGTTCACGGATGCCGTAGCGGATGTAGCGGCCGGCATAGCTGCCGGCCTGCACATCTTCGATGTTCTTGGTCTTGGTGTTGTTCGACGGCGTCAGGTCGGCCGAACCGCCCACGGTGTTGCTGAGGAGGCCGTTCACGACCTCCAGCACGCCTTCGCTCGCCTTGCGGGTT
The DNA here is from genome assembly GCA_036263395.1 of Rhizomicrobium sp. Taxonomy (GTDB): domain Bacteria; phylum Pseudomonadota; class Alphaproteobacteria; order Micropepsales; family Micropepsaceae; genus Rhizomicrobium. The sequence goes on from DATAHD010000178.1 coordinate 1,060, forward strand.
GCGATGGAGGCCTTGTCGTCCAGCACCTTCTTCTTATGCGTCGCCATGGCGGCAGCGAAGCCGTCCGGCATGTCGCCTGACATGGCCAGGTCGAAGTCCTTGGCTTTGGCCGAGGCGCCCTTGCGCTTGGCCCAGTCGGCATGGGCAGCGGCACCGCGCTTGCCGATGGCGCGCCAGTCGTCCAGCACGCCTGGCGCCAGCGCGAACGCTTCTTCCGGCAGATCCAGCGCCTTTTTGGCCCCGGCGACCTCTTCCGCACCCGGCGCATCGCTGTGCGCCTTCTGGGTGCCGGCGCGGGTCGGCATGCCGTAGCCGATGGTCGTGCGGCAGGCGATCAGCACCGGCCGGTCTGAGGTCTGGGCTGCCGTCAGCGCCCGGAACACGTCGGCGACGTTGTGGCCGTCGCAAGTATCGGTCGTCCAACCCTCGGCCTGGAAACGCTTGATCTGGTCGGTGGAGGTCGAAAGCTTGGTCGAACCGTCGATCGTGATGTTGTTGTCGTCGAACAGAACAATCAGCTTGTTGAGCTTCAGATGCCCGGCAAGGCCAATGGCCTCGTGGCTGATGCCCTCCATCAGGTCGCCGTCGCTGGCGATCACATATGTATGGTGATTGACGAGGTCGTCGCCAAAGCGGGCATTGAGAATGCGCTCGGCCAGCGCGAAACCGACCGAATTGGCGATTCCCTGGCCCAGCGGGCCGGTGGTCGTTTCGACGCCGGGCAGGTGGCCGTATTCCGGATGCCCCGCGCAGGGGCTGTCGATCTGGCGGAAACGCTTGATGTTCTCCAGTGTCGGCTTCGCATAGCCGGTCAGATAAAGCAGCGAATACAGCAGCATCGAGCCGTGGCCGGCCGACAGGATGAAGCGGTCGCGGTCCGCCCAATGCGGGTCGGCCGGATCGAACTTCAGGAAGTGGCTGAACAGCACCGTGGCGACATCGGCCATGCCCAGTGGCAGGCCCGGATGTCCGGATTTGGCGGTTTCGACGGCATCGAGCGAAAGGCCCCGGATCGCATTCGCGAGGCGGCGGATCTGGGCCTGCTCCGGGGGAGCGGCTGGATTGGTCATCGGATAGCCTTTCGGGCAGTGTTACGAGGCCTTAACGGCGCGCGGCATGAATCGTCAAGTGGACAACGCGTAAGCGTTGACCCGCTTTCCCGACCGGGCCTAAGGTATTGACGAATCGAAGAAAAGGGGCGCGCATGAGTAGACTGAATGCTGCCGCCGGGCGGTTCCATGCCGCACTCGATAACCTGGGAAACGCCGCCGGCCCGCTCGTGGAGAGCCGCGATTCCAGGGATGACCTCGCCATTCGCCTCGCCGCGGTGACGGAAGAACGCGACCGCCTGCGTGCCCGGGTGGAGGAGCTGGAGGAAGAAGCCCGCTCCCTGAACAGCATGAACCACGAAGTCGAAGGTCGCCTCGACGGCGCCATCGCGGAAATCCGCGCCGCGCTCGGCCGGTAGTTTCGTCCACGCGCGCAGCGATGCGACGCATACTGAAGAACAGGAGGCTCGGATGGCAGTCGTAAACGTGATGGTGAACGGTCGCGCTTATACGATCGCCTGCGACGACGGCGAGGAAGATCACCTGCGCGAACTTGCAGCGCATGTCGATGGCCGCGTGAAGGAACTGCTGTCCTCCGTCGGTCAGGTTGGCGATAGCCGCCTGCTGCTGATGGCGGCGCTTCTCATCACCGACGACATGTTCGACGCACAGCGCAAGCTCGACGCCCACCGTGAACATGTCGGCGTGCTCAACGGCGCGCATGACGAACTCGCGGAACGTCTCGAGCAATCCGAAGCATCCGCGGCCGAAGCGCTCGAAAAAGCCGCGCTGCGTATGGAAGAAATGGCCCGGCAATTCGGCCACGCCTGATTCATTGCCAATCAACCTCGTCGCGCCTACTTTAGAAGGCAGGACGGATACTGCTCCGCGCGTCAGGTTAGCGATGCCCAGGGGCCTTAATGGTACTCACCGGGAGCTGTCCCTGGCCGAGATCGTGGTCTTGGTCATATGGCGCCCACCTGCACTTGCAGGCCCGTGAGGATCCGGAACCAACGGCGATTGCGGTTCCGTCCGCTTTCATTCAACTAAACGCGTAAGCATCCATGCGAAGCGAGCCGTATGTGCTGCTGCTGTGCAGCCGCTCCGCTTTGTCGCCTGCGCCGTAAGCCACAAACAACGGCATCAGATGCTCTTCCGTCGGATGCGCATGCGCGGCGAACGGTGCACGCGCGCGATAGTTCGCAAGATCGTCTTCACGCTTCTCGACCAATGCGCCATGCATCCAGTCGGAGAAATCTTTCGACCATTGCGGCTCCAGTGCATTGATGCCGCCGCGATCGAGTGCGCGCAGATTGTGCACGTAGCTGCCCGACCCGATGACCAGCACGCCATCTTCGCGCAGCGGCGCGAGCGCCTTGCCGAGCGCGATGTGATGCGCCGGGCTTTCTTGGCTCTGCACCGACAGCTGGATCACCGGAATATCGGCCTCGGGTACATCAGCATCAGCGGCACCCACGCCCCGTGATCCAGGCCGCGGCTGTCGTCGAGCTGCGCGTGCGATCCGGCCAGCAACCCCGCAACGTCGCGTGCCAGTCCCGGCGCGCCCGGTGCATCGTAGTGCAGCCGGTAGAGCGCGTCCGGAAAACCATAGAAGTCGTGGATCGTGCTGTTGGTCTCGACAGTGTTAAGGGCCGGTTCCGCCGTCTCCCAATGCGCCGACACACAAACGATGGCTTTAGGCTTCTCGAAACGCTGTCCGAGTGTGGAGAGAAAATCCCGCGCTGCGACCTTGTCGAAAGGCAGCGTCGGCGCGCCGTGCGAGACGAAGAGTGAGGGGAGCATGACGCTTAGGTAAGCCCGCCGCTGATGTCGTTCAATTAGGCACAGCGATGTGACTTTACGCTGTCAGCCCGCCGGACCTTTCAGTTCGACAATGTTGCCGTCCGGATCGCGGATGTAGATGGACGGTCCGTCGCCTTCCGCGCCGTAGCGCTGTCCGGCATCGTTGATCTCGACATTGTGAGCCGCCAGATGCGCCCGGATCGCTGCCTCATCGAACGGCGTCACCTGTAGGGCGAAGTGGTCCACATTTCGCCCTTCTGTACTGGGGCCGATACCGCCAAGGCGCCCAAGCGGCTCATCGAGAGGGATCAGGTCGATCAAAGAGTCTCCGGCGCGCAACTGATAAAGACCGATCCGGTCCTGCACCTTATCGACCGAGCAACCGAGAACGTCGCAATAGAAGTGTAAACTTCGCGCCCGGTCGGCCACTCGCAGCACAACATGATCGATCTTGCGCAATCTGAAAGGTGGTGTGGTCATCACAAAGAGGTAGAGGCGCTAAGCATATGCTTCAAGCCATCTCGACCCTGTCACGCAATCGGCGCATGATCCCTTCGTTTCGAAGGCTTTGGGGGCTCATATGATCTTCGGCATGGCGCCGCTTTTGGCGTTTCACACGATATTGAGCGTGATCTGCTTGCTATCCGGCCTTGTCGTGGTTTGGGGTCTCCTCAACAGCCGCAGCCTGCCCGTGATGACCGCCGTTTTTATTGCCACAGCCCTGATCGTCGACGTCTCCGGCTTTCCGCTGCCGCCCTTCGGTCTCGACCCGCCGCGTATCCTCGGCATCATCTCGCTCGTCGTGCTCGTGCCGCAGATCGTGGCGCGCTACGTCTTCAATATGTCCGGCACCTGGCGCAGCGTGTATGCCGCGACCAGCGTCGCGACGCTCTACTTCAACATCTTCGTGACGATCGCGCAGACCTTCGCGAAAGTACCCGCCGCACACGCCCTCGCGCCGACCGGCACCGAGCCGCCGTTCGCGATTGCCCAGGGCATTGCGCTCGTCGTCTTCCTCTATGTCGGATGGCAGGCGGTGCGCCGCTTCCGCCCGGGCTTCATATTTCAGGCAGCGTAGGCTTAAGCCGTCCGCCGACGCGCACCGGATCGATCCGCGTCGCAAGACCGCGCGCGCCGGTTTCGATGAAGATCGCGCACAGCGTTGCGGGGCCGGTCGCCGGTGTGAAGCGGCCGGGCGACAGCTTGGTCACGAAGCGCTGCACCGGATTGAACTTCTCCATCCCGATCACGCTGTCATAGTCGGCGCACGCACCGGCATCGCTTTGATACGCCGTGCCGTTCGGAAGGATCTGCGCATCCGCCGTCGGCACATGCTGATGCGAGCCCACCACCGCACTCACGCGCCCGTCGCAGAAGTGACCCATCGCCATCTTCTCCGACGTCGCTTCCGCATGCATGTCGACCAGGATCGCATCGGCCGCATCGCCGAGCGGACACGCATTGAGCTCCGCATCGACACCCGCGAATGGATCGTCCAGCGCGTCCATGAACACGCGCCCCATCGCATTGATCACGAGGATGCTCTCGCCGCTGCGCGTCTGGAACAGGTTCGCGCCGCGCCCCGGCGTGCCCGGCGGAAAGTTGCGCGGCCGCAGGACGCGGTCTTCGTCCTTAATGAAGGTGAGGATCTCTTTCTGATCCGCCCAGTGATTGCCGGTCGAAATACAATCGACGCCCATCGCGAAAAACTCGCTCGCGATGCTGCGGGTCAGGCCGAAGCCATGCGCCGCGTTTTCGCCGTTCAGCACGATGAAATCGAGCTTTAGCTGGTCTTTCAGGCGGGGCAGGTGTTCCGCGACGACATCGCGGCCGGGCTTTCCGATGACATCGCCAATGAATAGAATGCGCATGGCGTCTCTTAGCACAGGGATCGCGTCGCCATGTCAGCGAAATTCGTCCTCAGCGTTATCGTGCAGACCACACTCTGGCTGGGCGTGATGGCGCTCGTGCTGTTCCTGGCGGCGGGCAACTGGCGCTGGCCGGGCGGCTGGGCCTTCATGGCAATCTTTGGGATCGGCTCCATTGCCTTCATCGCGTGGCTCGGCCCGCGCGATCCAGCGTTGCTCCAGTCGCGCATGGACATCTCCGCGCGCAAAGAACAGCCGTGGTGGGACAAGCTGTTCCTGTTCGTCTTCATCGGATTCTGGTTCGTGTGGATGGCCGGCATGGCCATCGATGCCGAACGCTGGCACCTCTCGCATGTTCCGGTGTGGCTGCAGGCGGTCGGCGGTGTCCTGATCATCGCGGGCTTCACGGCAACGATGCGGGTGTTCGCCGCCAACAGCTTTGCGGCGCCGAACATTCGGGTGCAGTCCGACCGCGACCAGCACGTCATCGACACTGGACCCTACGCCTGGGTGCGCCATCCGATGTACGCCTCGGCGGCGCTCTATCTTGTTGGTCTGCCGCTGCTGCTCGGCTCATGGTGGGGCTTCATCGGCTCGGCCGTGTTCATGCTCGGCATGTCCGTCCGTTCGATCGGTGAAGAGAACACGCTGAAGCGCGAACTGCCGGGCTATGCCGAATACATGACGCGCGTGCGCTATCGGTTGGTGCCGGGCGTGTTCTGATCACGCAGCGCGCGCGATCACCCGTCGCAACGCCCGCACGATCTTCTCTTCATTCGGCTCCAGCCGCGCCAGCGAGCCGGCAACGCCAAGCGCCAGTCGCCGCCCGTGCCGCGGTGTCGGCAACAGCATCGCAATGATCCCCGCACCGCGCGACACCGCGCCTTTGGAGAAGGCATAGCCCTGTGCCCGCACCGCCGTCGTCCGTCGCAGCAATTCCTCGCGCGTGATCTTTGAGCGTTGTGCCGCATTGATGCGGCGGCGCAGCTTCTCGATCTCATCCGGCGTGTGCGCGCTCAGGAACAACCAGCCCATGCCCGATTGCGCCAGCGGCCGGCGCGTGCCCGGCTGCACCGCAAATTGCAGCGGCTGCTCCGCATGCACCAGATGGATGTATTGCGCGAAAAGATCGCTCTCCGTCGCCAGGATCACCGTCTCGCCGGTGGCGCGACGCAGCGATTGCATCAGCGGCGCCAGATCCCCGACCAGCGCGTCCTGCACCCAGCTGCCCAGTGCCGCGATGCGCATGGTCGGAAAGTACGTCCGGCTCGCATGATCGTGCTCGAGGTAGCCGAGCGCTACCATCGACTTCAGAAGCGCGGATCCACTCGACGCCGGATAGCGCAGCGCTGCCGTGACCTCGCCCAGCGCCAGCGGCCGGCGCAGACGGTCGAACAGCTCGAGGATTTCGAACACACGGCGCGCGGACTTTATTTCGCTCATGCAGCAATTCTGAAATTTCACATATGTGTAAATGAGGTGCGCGCCTGTACTCAACCCGGCTTTGGCCGTAGCTTTTTTCCATGGCGAAAGACGCGGGCAATCAGGCGACGGGGCCGCTTCACGGCGTGCGCGTTCTCGATTTATCGGCCGTTCTGCTCGGCCCGTTCGCAACGCAGATTCTCGGCGACTACGGCGCCGACGTCATCAAGGTGGAGCCGCCGACCGGCGATCTGATGCGGCTCAACGGTGTTTCCAAGAAGCGCGGCATGAGTTCGATCTTCCTGTCGATCAACCGCAACAAGCGCTCGCTCTGCATCGACCTGCAAACCGCCGGTGGCAAAGCCGCGCTCCGCAAGCTCATTCCGACCTGCGACGTCGTCGTGCACAACATGCGTGTCGAGGCGATCGAACGTCTCGGCTTCGGCTACGATGCCGTGAGAACGCTGCGCCCTGACATCGTCTACGTCGCCGCCACTGGCTTCGATCAGGATGGTCCTGACGCCGGCAAGCCCGCCTTTGACGACATCATACAGGCCGCGAGCGGTCTTGCCGCCATCGCCAGCATCGGCCGCGATGCGCCGGATTACGTCGCCTCGCTGATCGCCGACAAGACGAGCGGCATGGCCACCGTGAACGCCGTGCTCGCCGCACTCTTCCATCGTGAGCGCACCGGGCAGGGACAATATGTCGAAGTGCCGATGCTGGAGACGATGGCCGCCTTCGTGCTGACCGAACATCTCGGCGGTCTCACCTTCGATCCGCCCGCCGGCCCGCCCGGGTATGCGCGCCTCCTGCAAGGAGGACGAAAGCCATGGCCGACCAAAGACGGCCATTTCGCGATGCTGCCCTACACCGGCAAGCACTGGCGTGCCTTCTTCGAGGCGGCCGGCCGCGGCGATCTCAACGACACATTGGCGCTCGACGATCGCGGCGACCGCAACAAGAAGAATGCCGAACTCTACGCCGTGACCGCATCCATCACGCCGACCAAGACAACGGCGGAATGGATGGCGATCTGCGAAGAGATGGATATCCCGGCGACGCCGATCTACGCGCTGGGCGATGTGTTCAATCATCCGCAGCTGCGCGGCGTCGGACTGTTCGAAAACCACACCCACCACAGCGAAGGCCCCATCGTCGCCGTGCGCCCGGCCACCAAATTCACCGGCTCACCTGCCAGCATCCGCCGCGGCGCACCGCAACTGGGTGAACACTCTGCCGAAGTGCTGCGCGAAGCGGGCCTCAGCGCAAGCGAGATCGTTACGCTGATCGACAAGAACATCATTCAACAAAGGGATTGAAACGCCATGGAGTTCGAACTCTCCGAAGAAGACCGCATGCTCAAGGACCTCGTGCACAAGTTCGTCACCGACGAACTGATGCCGCTGGAGGCTGGCGTGCTGAAGCGTGAGGCGGAAGGCGGTGGCCTTGGCATCGGCGAGAAGGAGCGTGAGCGCATCGACAAGCGCAGCCACGAGCTCGGCCTCTGGGGACTCGACGCACCGAAAGACATCGGCGGCCTCGATCTTCCCGCTGTGTCGCTCGTCGGTGTGAACGAGGAGATGGCACGCACCGTGACGCCCTACACCTTGCCGCCGGACTCGCCGAACCTGCGCATGCTGATGGCGACGGTGAACGAGCGCCAGAAGGCCGCCTATCTCGAACCCTATGTCGCCGGCAAAACGATCAGCGCCATCGGCATCTCTGAACCCGGCGCCGGCAGCGATCCCGCCGGCATGATCACGCGTGCAGAGAAAGACGGCGACGACTGGGTGCTGAACGGCCGCAAGATCTGGATCAGCCGCGCCGCGGAAGCCGACTTCACCATCGTTATGGCGATCACCGACAAGGAAAAGCGCGCCCGCGGCGGTATCAGCGCGTTCTTGGTCGACAAAGGTACGAAAGGCTTCAACGTGCTGCGCCGCATCCCGATGGTCGGCGGCGTCCACACCTATGAGATCGCGCTGGAGGATTGCCGCGTCGAGGGCTGGAAGCTGCTCGGCCAGGAAGGCAACGGCTTCGGTCCGATGCAGTTGCGCCTCGGCACGCGGCGCATCCAGATGGCAGCGTGGTCGATCGGCATGGCGCAGCGCGCGCTCGACATGATCTGCGAATTCGCGCCGCAGCGCACGACGTTCGGCAAGCCGCTGTCGGAGCGGCAGGCTATTCAGTGGTGGGTAGCGGAAGGCCAGACCAAGCTGCATGCGGCCCGTCTGATGACTTACGACTGCGCCTGGAAGCTCGATCAGGGCCGTGACGTGCGTCAGGAAATTTCGATGATCAAGTGGTACGCAACCGAGATGGCCTACGAGATTGTCGATCACGCGATGCAGGCATTTGGCGCGATGGGCATGACGAAGGAGTTGCCGCTGCAGTTGATGTCGACCAAGCTGCGCACCATGCGCATATATGATGGCCCGACCGAGGTGCATAAGTGGGTTGTCGCCCGCAACATGCTGGGCTCGCGGCGCTAACGGAGAGATACGATGAAAGACAAATACGGCGACGTTTCGGTCCGCGTAGACAGCCATGTCGCAATCCTTGAGATCGACCGCCCGCCGCACAACCACGTCAGCGTCGAGCTGATGCGCGATCTGGCCGACGCGCTCCACGTCGTCGATGTCGAGAAGAACTTGCGCGCCAGCGTGCTGTGCTCCGCTGGTAAAGCATTCTGCGCCGGCGCCGATCTCATCTCGCCGCAAGGCATCGCCAATCCCGACGCGCCGTCCAGCGGCATCGGCCCGCTTTATGAAGAGGCCGTGCGCCTGTTCTCCGCGAAGAAGCCCATCGTCGCCGCGGTGCAGGGCGCCGCCGTCGGCGCCGGCCTCGGCCTCGCGCTGATCGCCGACTTTCGCGTCGTCGCACCGGAAGCGCGCTTCACGGCAAACTTCGTGAAGCTCGGCTTCCATCCCGGCTTCGGCATCACGCATACCCTGCCGCGTGTCGTCGGCGAGCAAAACGCGCTGATGCTCTGCCTCACCGGCCGCCGTCTTACGGGTGAGGAGGCTCTCAAGATCGGCCTCGCCGATCAGGTCGTGCCGCTGGCCGAACTGCGTGATGCCGCGCTGAAGCTCGCGCAAGAGATCGCGGAGAACGCCCCGCTCGCCGTGCAATCGACCCGCGCCACCTTCCGCCACGACCTCGCCGCCGCGGTGCGCGAGCAGACCGCGCACGAACTGAAAGAACAAACCTGGCTGCGCGCCACCAACGACTTCCGCGAAGGTATCAAAGCCGTCGGCGAACGCCGCGCGGGCAATTTCACCGCGAGCTGACACGAAATCCGCGCAGCCCATCCTCGGTAAGAACCGCATCGACAGCGATGTCGTGCGGTTCATGGGGCACCGCCTCGACCTCTTGCCCAGCATAGGCGACGCCGATCACCCGCGTCTCGCTTGAACTCCGCAGCATTTCAATTGTGCGGTCGTAAAAACCGCCGCCATATCCCAGCCGATGCCCCGCACCGTCGAACGCGAGCAGCGGCACCAGCAACACCCCTGGATGCGCCACCGGCCAATCCGCCGCCGGCTCCAAAATCCCAAACGCGCCGCGCACAAGTTCGCGCCCAGGCTTCCGATGATGAAACACCAGCGGCTGTCCCTTGGCATGCACACGCGGAAACGCCAGCGTCGCACCACGCGACACAAGCTGTTTCAGCAGCAGATGGGGATCGGCCTCATGGGGCAGGGCGGCATACGCGCCAACAACCTCACCGGGAGCAATCGCCAGCGCATTGGCGTGCGTTGCCAGACGCGCTGCAAAATCGGGAACGGCGCGCGCCAAATCTTCCCGCCGCGCACGCGCCGCCTTCCGCAACTCTGTCTTGTCCGCCATCACCGGCGCACGATAGCACGGCACGTCTCAATTGGAGGGAAGCGTTTCCAGAAACTGCCTGACGGCACGGTCGCCACGCAGATGCACGACGCGCCCGTTTGCGGCGGATCGCAACTGCCACTCACGCGCCGATGATAGTCGGCCGAAACGCAGCACCGTCCACACCGAACTCAATCCGAAACCTTCCTCGCAACCATCCGGCCGGTCCGCGCGCGGTGCGTTCTTGTGAATGCGCGTCTTGCGCCATGCCCGCCATAGCCGCTTCGGCACCGGTTGTCCGATCCACACCACAAGATCGGCATCGCGCAAGGTGATGTCATAAAACGCGGGATAGGTGCCATCGATCACCCAGTACCCGCCTTCGATCTCACGGCGTAGCTGCTCGCGTGCCGCCTCTGGCGCAACGCGCGTCCAGTTTGGTCCAAACATAATCCGGTCCAGATGGATCACCGGCAGGCCGAGCTTCGCGCCAATGTCGCGCGCGAGGGTCGACTTCCCCGCGCCCGCACCGCCCATCACCAGCACGCGCTGCGGCGCTGCGCGTGTCTGCGCTGCTTGCTCGGCATCATCCAGGCCGGCGAAGTGCACGCGCGCCCAGCCTTCGCGCCGCCAGACAAAAGCAAAGGCCATCGCTTCGAACAGCGTCAGCCCCACCTGCACTGCAACGACACCCGTCATGCCCATGCCGAGCCGGATTCCAACAACCCACATCAGCGGCAACTGGATCAGCCACTGGATGACAAACGGGATTGCTGTCGCCGGCCGCGTCGCACCAGCGCCACGCAACGCGAAGTTCAACACACGCGCGAACGGGTCGATAGCGACGCCAGCGCCAAGAATCTGAACCGGCAGCACCGCTGCGGCGATAGCGTTTGGATCATGCAGAAATGCGCCGAGCAAAAGCTGAGGCCGCAGCACCGCAAACAATCCCGCCGGCAGAAACAGCAGCGCCGCCGCAAACGATAGCTGCCAGCCCCAGCGTGCCGCATCGCGCGTGTCGCCGCGCCCCAGCGCCTGTCCCACAAGTGTCGCCGCGGCATTGCCGATGCCCGTCGCCGCCTGGATCGGTACCATCGTCAGCGAGCCGAGAACGTTCAGCATCGCGGTCGCCGAAACACCCAGCCGCGCCACGATGGCGTAGGCAAGGGTGAATCCGAACAGCGCCAGGCTTTGCTGCACGCTCACCGGCCAACCGATCCGCACGATCGCGATCACGCCGCGCAACTGTGGCCTTCCCAGCAACGGCACACCACGCCGCCGCGCAATGACAATCTGCAGCATCAGCCCGCAGGCGCAGGCAAGCGAGCTCGCCAGCCCCGCACCGAACGTCCCGAGCTGCGGCGCGCCCCACAAGCCGAGCACAAGCGCAAACGTCGCGCCGATCTGCACCGGCACCAGCGCCACCTGCACCAGAAACGGAATCTGCGCCGCGCCGGTGCCGATCCAGTATGAATTGATCGTCATCGTCGCGCCGAGCAGCAGCAGCGACAGCGCCAGCCCGCGCAGCAACGCGCCGCCGGACGCGACCGTTGCTGGATCGGGCGACAGCAGCGCGATCAGCGCCGGCCCCTGAAACCACAGCAGCGCCGTCAGTCCGGCAGCGCACAGCACCGATCCCGCCAGCCCATCGAGCAAAGCCTGTCGCGCCACCTCCGGCGCCCCCGCACCGGTTGCCCGCGCCGCGATCGCCTGCACACCGGTATCGAAGCCATAGAGCAGCGCGAGCAGCATGCCGAAGATCGCATTCGCGACCCCCATCCCGGCGAGTTGTACCTCCCCCAGCCGTCCGACCGCCGATAGCGTGAACAGGGTCACGACATTCGGCACGAGCAGGAACAGGATAAGCGGCGCCGACAAGGCTGCTGCGGTCGCCACACGGCTGCGCGGCGTCCGCAACGCGACCTCCGGCCGATCCAAAGCCGTTGTCATGCACCACTCCGTTCCTGCTCGCCCTCGACAAGATGGGAGCCGGAGTGAATTCACACCAATGAATAAAGGTCATAAGCAATTGCAGCTGAATTGATATCAGCCGCGCGAAGCAATATCGGCGGCTCTACTCGACGATGCTCCAGGTGCTCGCGTTCGTTCGTCCGTCCCGGAACTTGCGCCAGACCTTTCCCACGATCTGGTCCCGCGGAACGTAGCCAACATTCGCACGGCTGTCGTTTGAATCGTCCCGGTTGTCGCCCAGCACAAAATACATTCCGGCGGGAACAGCAAAGACGTCTGTGTTGTCGAACGGGCCATCGTCAAATTGATTGGCGATCGTGTAGCTGCGTCCTCCCGGCAGTGTCTCGCGATAAAGCCCCAGGCGCCGCTTCATATCTGCCTGATCGGTGATCTCGACATCGCTGAGATGTTTCAGAGAGACCGGCTTGCCGTTGATTGTCAGGACGCCCTCCTGCATCTGAATTCTATCGCCGGGTACACCGGCGATTCGTTTGACGTAGTCCTGACCGTTGAACTTGACCACGACGACATCGCCGCGCTCCGGCTCTGTGCCGTAATAGGCCATCTTTGATACGACGAAATAGTCGCCCGGCACGACATTTGGGATCATCGATCCCGACGGCATATTGAACAACTGAAACACAAAGGCTCGCAGCGAGAGCGCAATGACGAGAGGCAAGACGAAAAGTAAGCCGATCAACGAATACCAACGGGCGTACCACTTGTCGCGGTAGCTGGTCGTTTCCGCGCGAACGATCGCCAGAATATGTGCTGTCCCAACCACGCGAATGGCCAGCCAAAGGAAGAGGTAGTCGACGCCGGCTGTGGGCTCCGCTTCCGGAGTGAACCACAAGACGAAGCCGGTCCCAAAAGCCTCGATGGCGAGATACAAAAGTCCCAACCATCCACGGCCAACATAGAGCATGCTGAGCCCGGGACCGAATATCACCGTCAATAAAACGGCGGCCCAGGCGTGGCGCTCGCGGAATGCCTTCAACATCGGACTCCCCCCTTGGTCAGGGTGCAAAAGCACCCTGACCAAAACGGTAGCTCACGCAGTTCAACACGGCAAAGTGGTGGCGTTGCCTGTTAGGGCAGCTTCGTGTTGCCGGTCTTCACCGGAGCCGTTTCCGGCAGTAGGAACATCGCGATCACACCGATGGCGCTCACGGGGAGGAGCACATAGGCGGGGATCATTGGATCGTTTGAATAGCGCAGCAGCAGCGTCATGATCAGTTGGGTCGAACCGCCGAACGTCGCGATAGCGACGGCATAGACCGTGGCAAGGCCGCGCGAGCGGATGGCGGCCGGGAGGGCCTCGGTCAGCAACACGAGGCCGGGCGGCTGCGAGAACGCGCCGAGAAGCGCGATCATACCCACGCCCCAGAGAAACGCGGACGTCGAATGCAGCTGCACGATGCCAAGAAACACGGGCACCGTGAGAAGCACCAGCAGGATGCTCGGAATGATCATCACCGGCTTGCGGCCGTATTTGTCCGACAGCCAGCCCGACACGGAGTCGAACGCGAAGCTGACGCCGCCGTTGACCATTGTCGCCGCGAACGCGACGTTCGCCGCCATATTGAGCGTGTTCTGCGCGAAGGTTGTCATGTAGCCGAGCGTGTAGCTGAGGATCGTGCCGGAGCCGATCATCAGCAGGCCCAGGATCGCGATGCGCAGATGGGGCCGAAATTCGACCGGTGGCGGTTTGCTCTCATGGCTGAGCGCGAAGGTCTCCTCCAGATTGCGCCGCATCACCAGAACGAACGGGATGATCGTCGCGCCGATCAGCAGCGCCACGCGCCAGCCCCAGTCCTGTAGCTGATCCGGTGTGAGCCAGTTGGCGAGGGCGAAGCCAATCACGCCCGCCATCAGTGTCGCAAAATCCTGCGTCGTCGCCTGGAACGAGGCGTAAAGCCCGCGGCGATGCGGCGGTGCAGCTTCCAGCATGTATGCCGTTGTCGGCCCCACCTCGCCGCCCAGTGCAAAACCCTGAATGAGGCGAAAGAGGATGACGAGGATCTGTGCCGCGACGCCGATGCTGGCATAGCTTGGTGTCAGCGCCAGGCCGAGAAGCCCAATGCCCATCAGCATGAAAGAGAGGATCAACGCCGGCTTGCGCCCGATCCGGTCGCCGAGCGTGCC
>DATAHD010000179.1:0-21455 GCA_036263395.1 Rhizomicrobium sp.
GCCGCCTTGAAGTCGTAGTGGTCGAAGTCCTTCATCTGCGTGTCGCCGTCATACTTGTAGGTCGGCAGGTGGCCGAGCGGCGGGCAATCCACCCCTTTGGCGAATGCAGGCATGGCAAAACAAAGCGCGACGGCGGCCGTAGCCGCTGCGATACCGAATTTCATGGAGTTTCCCCGAACGTGACTTAATGTTGTCGGAGACTACGGCGAAGCCGTTGGAAGGCCAAGTGCGCCCGCGCACAGCGCAGGCCACCTGACGTCGGTAGTCCTGAGGATTAGTAAGCCCGCGAAATGATGATTTCCTCGACACCGTCTCCGCCGGTGAACAGGCATTTGCCGAAGGACGACGGCTGGTTCTCCGGCACATTGCGCAAGGTGAGCTTCAGCTGCTTGAGCTGCTTCTCCACGTCGTCGAGCGCCGCACCGGTCGGACGCGACCACGACGCGCGCACCCAGCCCTTGAACTCGCCGCCTTCATCGTCGTCCGCGCCTGCACCGAAATACTCGGCGAGTTCGGGGAAGGTCTTCACGTCGGTTTTGATGTTGCCGTCGAGCATCGCCTTGGCTTCGCGATACAGCGTCGCCTGGATCTCGGTCAGCATGTTCGGCACCGCCTTCACGAACTCATCGCGGTTCATGGTGTGCGATTTGACCTTGTCGCCATCGCGCAGCACTTCGCGGCGCATATAAGTGACGACATTGCCGCTCGCATCGCGCGGACCGATTTCGACGATGACCGGCGCACCGCGGCGCACCCAGTTCCAGCGCTTCTCCGCTGAACGGCCGGAGCGTGTATCGAACAGCACGCGCAACCGCTCGCCGAACGCCGTCTCGGCCTGCAGCGCCTTGGTCAGCGCTTCACCGAATTCCAGCACCGCTGCATCTTCCGGTTTGTCGCGCAGCATCGGCACGATCACGATCTGACGCGGTGCAATCGCGGGCGGCAGGCGCAGCCCGTCGTCGTCGCCGTGAGTCATGATCACGCCGCCGACCATGCGGGTCGAAAGGCCCCAGCTGGTGGTGTGGCAGTAAGCAAGCTCACCCGCATCGTTCTGAAAGCGGATGTTCTGCGCGTGTGCGAAGTTCTGGCCGAGGTAGTGCGAGGTGCCGGCCTGCAGCGCCTTACCGTCCTGCATCATCGCTTCGATGGAGTAGGTGTTCACCGCGCCAGGGAAGCGCTCGTTCTCCGGCTTCTCGCCTGCGATCACCGGCAGCGCCAGCGTCTGCTCCGCGAAATCACGATAGACGCCGAGCATTTTCACAGTCTCTTCGCGCGCGCTCTTCTCGTCGGCATGGGCCGTGTGGCCTTCCTGCCAGAGGAATTCCGACGTGCGCAGGAACATGCGCGTGCGCATTTCCCAGCGCATCACGTTAGCCCACTGGTTGATCAGCACCGGCAGGTCGCGATGGCTCTTGATCCACCGCGAGAAGGCATCGCCAATGATCGTCTCTGACGTCGGGCGGATGATCAGCGGTTCTTCCAGTTCGGCCGTCGGATCGGGGACCAGCTTGCCGTCGATGTTCTTCAGGCGATGGTGCGTGACGACCGCCATCTCCTTGGCGAAGCCCTCGACGTGCTGGGCCTCCTTGGCGAAGAAACTCAGTGGGATCAGCAGTGGGAAATAGCAGTTATCGTGCCCCGTCTCCTTGATCCGGCGATCGAGGTCCTTCTGCATCTGCTCCCAGGTGCCATAGCCCCACGGCTTGATGATCATCGAGCCGCGCACCGGCGACGGCTCTGCCATATCGGCTTCGCGGACGACCGCCTGGTACCAATCGGGGAAGGTCGAGCGATACCCCGTCATGCGGGAAACGCTAAGGGCTCTCTGGGACATAAAATCGGCCTGATTTGCGACAAGGGTTGGTAGAAAGAACTAGCCGGATTTGCAACGTATTCCGCTGGTTCGTGCGTTTAGACAATTAACACAAACTGCCCTATAGGCTCCCCTCCATGCCCGAAACGAGATTGCTGTCCCATGGCTGATCGTCGCGCCAATGCCGGCAACCTCGCGGCACGAATTGGGCTTGCCACGGGCGGGCAGCAGCAGGCCGCGCCAGGCACTGTTCCTGCCGCCACACCGGCCAAACCGACGCCGCCCTTCGCCGCCTTCGAATGGATGATCGCGCTGCGCTATCTCCGCGCCAAGCGGAAGGAGCGTTTCGTCTCCGTCATCTCGGTGATCTCGCTCGTTGGCATCGCGCTCGGCGTCGCCACCCTCATCATCGTGATGTCGGTGATGAACGGCTTCCGGCATGAATTGCTCTCGCGCATCCTCGGCCTGCAGGGCCATGTGATCGTGCAGGGCAGCTCGCAGGGTATCCCGGACTTCGACCGTGTCGTTGGTCGTATCAACGCGGTGCCCGGTGTTGTTCACGCTTCACCTGTGGTCGAAGGGCAGGTCCTCGCCTCCTCGGGCGGTCGCTCGGTCGGTGCACTGGTGCGCGGCCTGCGCCGTGACGATTTGAAAAGCCTGAACCTGGTTTCCGATCACATCATGCCGCAAGCCGCGCTGACCAACTTCGGTGGCGGCGAGGGCGTGATCGTGGGCTATCGCCTGGCGCAGAAGCTGGGTCTCTCCCCAGGCATGAACATCACGCTGATTGCGCCGCAAGGCGACGTCACGCCGTTCGGCACCACGCCGCGCGAAAAGACCTATAGCGTCGCCGGCACCTTCAACATCGGTATGAGCGAATACGATCAGACGTTCATTTTCATGCCACTGGACGAGGCGCAGCTCTACTTCAACATGGGCGAGAACGCTGGCGACATCCAGGTGATGATCGACAAGCCCGATAATGCCAAGACGGTCGCCATGAGCGTCTCGACCGCAGCGGGTCCCTACACCCGCACCTACAGCTGGGAGCAGATGCAATCCAGCTTGTTCGGTGCGCTGCAGGTCGAGCGGAACGTGATGTTCCTCATCCTCACGCTGATCATCCTGGTGGCGGCGTTGAACATCATTTCCGGCCTGATCATGCTGGTGAAAGACAAGTCCGGCGACATCGCGATCATGCGCACCATGGGGGCGACACGCGGCGCGATGATGCGCATTTTCCTCATCGCCGGCGCCAGCATCGGCGTGTTCGGCACGTTCTTCGGTTTCCTGATCGGCGTACTGTTCTGCTCCAATATCGAGAACATCCGCCAGGGCCTCATCAGGCTCACCGGCGACACCAACATCTTCGATCCGACGATCTACTTCCTGAGCCAGATGCCAGCGCAGATGGACACCGGCGAGGTGACCGCCGTCGTGATCATGTCGCTTGCGCTGTCGCTTCTCGCGACGCTCTATCCATCCTGGCGCGCCGCGCGCCTCGATCCGGTGGAGGCGCTGCGCTATGAGTGACGCCCGCACGCCAGCGCTCCAGCTTGTGAACGTCGCGCGCAGCTATCCGCAGGCCGGCGGTGTGCTGGAGGTCTTCAGCAACATCTCGCTCACGCTGATGCCGGGCGAACTCGTTGCGCTGGTCGGTCAATCCGGCACCGGCAAGTCTTCACTGCTGCATATGGCAGGTCTGCTCGAAACGCCCTCGCAGGGCGAGGTCTATATCGGCGGCGCCGCAGCAGGGCAGTTGCCGGAGCGCGAACGCACCCGCCTGCGCCGCGACACCATCGGCTTCGTCTATCAGGCGCACCACCTGCTGCCGGAGTTTGACGCGCTCGAAAACGTCATGATGCCCCAGCGCATCGCCGGCCGCTCGCGCGCCGACGCCGACCGTGAAGCACGCCGCCTGCTCGACACGATGGGCCTCAGCCAACGCCTCACGCACCGTCCGTCACAATTGTCCGGCGGCGAGCAGCAGCGCGTCGCCATCGTGCGCGCGCTCGCCAACAAGCCGCGCGTACTTCTGGCAGACGAGCCGACCGGCAATCTCGACCCCAAGACCGCGCAGGGCGTGTTCGAAGCCCTCATTCGTCTGGTTCGCGCCGAGGGCTTGGCCGCACTGGTCGCCACCCACAACTTCGAGCTCGCCGCCCGCATGGACCGGGCGCTTGTTCTCCATGAAGGGCGCCTCGTCGAGGCGAGTCGTGCACCGGCACAAGTTTAGGGTGCACGGAACATAGCAACGTTCATCCGCATACTGAGTTTTGTGGAGCGATGGGGTTCGCACCGCAAAAGATTGATCATGTTTTGTTCTTGACAAGCTTTAGAACGATAGAGGAACATATGGCCCAGATGAACTGGGAGGAAGCCATGAACTGGACCAAGGAAATCACCGCGGGCGTCGGCTTTCTGGTCTTCGTGGTCTCGACCTACATGTTCATCGGCCAGATCGCGGCCTAAGCGCGGTCTTTCAGGGCGCAAGCCTGTGGATGGTTGAAGTGGGCTGTTTCGCGCCTACCTCCCGTCCCCCGATTATGGGCTGATCCAACGTGTCAAGGAATCAGGGCGGCAATGAAGGCGGCCACGTTCGTCCATTTGCGTGTGAAAAGTGCGTATTCGCTCCTCGAAGGCGCAGTGCGGGCCAAGGAACTCGCGGGCCTGGCAAAAGAATACGCAATGCCCGCCGTCGCGGTCACCGACGTCAACAACCTGTTTGGCGTCTTTGAGATCGCCGATACGTTAGCGAAAGACGGCGTCCAACCCATCGTCGGCTGCCTGTTGTCGGTCGAATTGGATGAGACGAAGACCAGCGTTCCGGGCAGTAAGCGCAAGCCGCCGTCGATGGCTTTCCTGGTCCAGAGCGACGCCGGTTACCGCAATCTCAGCAAGCTCATCAGCCGTGCGTATCTGACGGCAGAGCCGGGCGACTGGCCGCACGTCACGCTGGCCGATCTCGCGGAACTGTCCGGCGGGTTGATCGCATTGACCGGCGGTGTTGGCGGTGCCGTGAACCGCTTGGTGCTCGACGGCCAGATCGAAGCGGCCGGTATCGCACTCGACAAGCTCGCGGCGATCTTCGGCGATCGCCTCTACATCGAATTGCAACGCCACGGCCTGCCGGAAGAGCGCGCGACCGAAGAGACGCTGGTCGACTTCGCCTACGACAAAGGTATCCCGCTCGTCGCCACCAATGACGTCCATTTCGGCCGCGCCAACATGTACGAGGCGCACGATGCGCTGATGTGCATCGCCGACAGCACCTACGTCTCGCAGCAGGACCGCCGCCGCCTGACGCGCGAACATCGCTTCAAGTCGGCCGAAGAAATGCAGGTCCAGTTCGCCGACCTGCCCGAAGCGATCGAGAACACGGTCGAGATCGCGCGCCGCTGCGCCTTCCGGCCAAAGAAGCGCGATCCGATCCTGCCGAAGTTCGAACCAGAGTCCGGCCGTCCGCCGGAAGTCGAGCTTCGCATGCAGGCGGAGGAGGGGCTGCAGCGCCGCCTGAAAGAACACGGCCTGCACGCCGACATGCAGGCGTACAAAGATCGCCTCGAATACGAACTGGGCGTCATCCTCAAGATGGATTTCCCCGGTTACTTCCTGATCGTGTCCGACTTCATGAAGTGGACGCGCGCGCAGGGCATTCCCGTCGGCGTGCGTGGTTCGGGCGCGACATCGCTGGTGGCGTGGTCGCTCGACATCACCAACCTAGATCCGCTGCGTTTCAGTCTGCTGTTCGAGCGCTTCCTCAATCCTGAACGTATCTCGATGCCGGACTTCGACATCGACTTCTGTCAGGAGCGGCGCGACGAAGTCGTGCGCTATGTGCAGCACAAATACGGCATCGATCGCGTGGCCAACATCATGGCCCTCGGTTCGCTGCAGGCCCGCGCTGCCGTGCGCGACGTCGGGCGCGTGCTGCAGATGCCGCTCGGTCTTGTCGACCGCATCGCCAAGCTGATCCCGAACCCGCCCGGCAAGCCGGTGTCGCTCGAAGATGCGGTGGCGACGGAGCCGCGCCTGCAGCAGATCGCCGAACAGGAGCCGGTGGCGAAACAGCTCTTCTCCATCGTGGAGAAGATCGAAGGCCTCTACCGTCACGCCTCGACCCATCCGGCCGGTGTGGTGATCGGCGACCGTCCGCTCGACGAGATCGTGCCGCTCTACCGCGACCCGCGCTCCGAAATGCAGGTCACGCAGTTCGACTACGAGGATGCGGAAAAGTCCGGCCTTGTGAAGTTCGACTTCCTCGGCCTCAAGACGCTCACCGTCATCGCGAAGGCGGAAGAGCTGCTGAAGCAGCGCGGCATCGAACTCAAGACACAGAGCATCGACTTCGACGACGCCCGCACCTTCGAGATGCTGGCGCGCGGCGAAAGCGTCGGCATCTTCCAGATGGAAGGCGCGGGCATGCGCGATCTGCTGCGCAAGATGAAGCCCGACCGCATCAACGACCTGATCGCGCTTGTGGCTCTCTATCGCCCGGGTCCGATGGACTCGATTCCGAAATACATCGCGGTGAAGAACGGCAAGGAGCCGCCGGAGTATCTCCACCCCAGCCTCGAGCCGCTGCTGAAAGAAACCTACGGCGTCATGACGTATCAGGAAGACGTCATGAACATCGCGCGAGAGCTGGGCGGCTATTCGCTCGGCGCCGCCGACCTTCTGCGCCGCGCGATGGGCAAGAAGATCGCCTCTGAAATGGCGGCGCACCGCGAGCGTTTCGTCAAAGGCGCGAGCGAGAAGGGCGTCCTTAAGAACATCGCCGAGCAGATTTTCGAACAGGCGGCGAAGTTCGCCGGCTATGGCTTCAACAAGGGCCACGCCGCGGCTTACGCACAGGTCGCCTATCAGACCGGTTATCTGAAGGCGAACTACCCGGTCGAATTCCTCGCCGCATCGATGACGCTCGATATCGGCCTCACCGATCGCCTCAACGTGTTCAAGCAGGAAGCACTGCGTCTCGGCATCAAGGTGCTGCCGCCGAACATCAACCGTTCGGGCGCTGCGTTCACTTGCGATGCCGAGCAGAGCGTCATCTTCTATGCACTTGCTGCCCTCAAAGGTGTCGGCATGCAGGCGATGGAGCATGTCGTTGAGGTGCGCCAGTCGGGCGGTCCGTTCAAATCGATTTCCGATTTCGTCCGTCGCGTCGATCCCAAGCACGTCAACAAGCGTGCCTTCGACAGTCTGGTGCGCGCCGGTGCGTTCGATGCGCTCAACAGCAATCGTCGTCAGCTCGTCGAGTCTGGCGATCTTCTGCTCAGCGACGCCGCGCGCTCGGCGCAGGAACGTGAAAGCGGTCAGACGAGCCTGTTTGGCGGGCCGTCCGCCGTCAGCGAAGATATTCGCCTGCCACAGATCGCCGACTGGCTGGCGCATGAGCGCTTGGGCGAGGAGTTCGGCGCTGTCGGCTTCTATCTCTCAGGCCATCCGCTCGATGCCTACACGTCCTCGCTGAAGCGCCTTGGCGCCGTGAACTATGTGCAGCTGCTGGAAGATCGCCGCCGCACTGCCTTCCGCGCGCAGATCGCCGGCACGATCATCAAGAAGCAGGAACGCCGCGGCCGCAACGATCAGCCGTACGGCTTCGTTGCGCTCTCCGATCCCACCGGCATGTTCGAGGTGATGGTGTTCTCCGAGGTGCTCGTCGCCTCGCGCCATCTGCTTGAAGCCGGCAAATCTGTGCTGCTCACAGTCGCTGCCGATTGGGATGGCGATGAGCTGAAGCTGCGTGCGCTCGCCGTCGCCGACCTCGATGCGGCAGCTGCCACAGCAGGCGAGGGCATGCGTATCGTGCTCGATAAACCGGACGCGCTAGGCCCGATCGCCGCCCAACTCAAGCAGGCTGGCAAAGGCATCGTGACGATCGTCGTGCCCGGCGGCACGGGTCAAGAAGTCGAAATCGCGCTGCCGAAGAAGATTCAGGTCAGCGCCGCGCTGCGCAACGCGATCAAATCGCTACCCGGTGTTTCAGCGGTGGAGCCAGTCTAACTCTTCCACTAATACCGTCATGGCCGGTCGACCCGGAGCGCAGCGGAGGGCGTACCGGCCATCCATTGCCTCAACTGGTCAAGAACGAGACTCGCTGGTTACCATCGAGGCAATGGATCACCGGATGGCCTTCGCTTCGCTCCGGCTCACCCGGTGATGACGGTCTAAAAGAGGGATAGCGGAAGTTAGAGCGCCGCAACCGCGCGCTCGATCCGGCCCAGACCTTCGGTCAGCAGCTTCGGGTCCTGCGCGAAGCAGATGCGAATGTGGGAATCGCAAACCGTGTCGTTCGGTCCGCCGAATGCCATGCCGGGCGAAACACCAACGCGCGCCTTGCGCACAAGGTCCTGCGCGAAGGCGAGGCTGTCGGTCAGCCCCTCGATCTGCAGGAAGCCGTAGAACGCACCTTCCGGTTTCATCCAGCGGATGCGGTTCTGCCGGTCGATGAACTCCTGCACATGATCGCGCCCGATGCGGCAGCGCTCCAGCATCGTCCGGCGGAACGCATCGCCGTCCGGCGACAGCGCCGCCAGCGCGCCGTACTGCGCAAAGGTCGTCGCGCCCGTGTTGTTCGCGGCGGAGATCACGTTCATCTGTTTGTCGAGCGATTGCGGATGCACCAGCCAGCCGATGCGCCAGCCCGTCATCGCCCACGGCTTGGAGAAGCTGTTGATCACGAACACCGCATCGTCTGGCTCTGCGATCTGCAGAAACGATGGCGCGTGTGTCTCACCGTTATAGATCAGCGTGCCGTACACCTCATCGCTGATGATCGCGATGCCGCGCTTGCGGGCGAAGTCGAGCATCGCCTGCTGTTCGGCACGCGTCGCGGTCCAGCCCGTCGGGTTACCCGGTGAAGCGACAAAGATCGCCTTGGTGCGCGCGTCGCAGGCACTGAACAGCTTGTCGAGATCCATCGACCACTTGCCGGTGGTGTAATCCTCGTCGAGGCGATGGAAGAGCACCTCGGCACCGGCCACTTGTGCCGCCTGGAAGATGTTCGGCCATACCGGTGAGACGCAGATGATATTGTCGCCGGTCTCGATCACGCATTGCAGCGCGGTCACGACGGCAAGCATCGCGGCGCCGGGAACGGTGATGCGCTCCACCGCGATGTCGGCGCCGGTCGTGCGCTTGTGAAAATCGCGCAACGCATCGCGAAGACCCGGCACACCACGCGAGTTCGAATAGAACGTCTTGCCGCCTTCAAGCGCCTTGGTGGCCGCATCGCGAATGAACGTCGGCGTCACCAGATCGCTCTCGCCGAACCACAGCGGGATGATATCCGGCTCGCCAAGCCCGAGCAGGGCGACGGCGGCGATGCCATTGGGCTTCAAACTGGCGATTTGCGAACGAATGGGCGAGGGCATGACGAAACCTTACTCGGACAGGCGTGATTGACGACCCGGGAATGCCGCATAGCGGTGTTGCAAGCAAGCTCAGGCGGATGATTTCGGACGTGTCACGCGCATCGACACAACCAACCCTGCCAGCGTCAGCAGGCCGGCCAGCGCATACGGGACGCCGGACAGTGGTCTGCCGCCAGTTCGAATGCACTCCGCAAGGATCAATGCGAAAAGCCCCGGTGCGACCAATCCCACCACGCTGTTCAGGCTGCGTGCCGCACCTTGCACACGTCCCTGATCGGACGGACCGACGGCTTCAGTGATCAGCGTGTTGGTCGCGGCGCCGCCAACCACCAGACCCGCCACCCAGAAGAACGCGAAAGCCGCATAGCCATACCCAAAGGGCGAAAGGCCGGCCGCCATGATGGTCAGCCCCATCAGGATGGTACCCGCAATCATCGTTTGCCGATCGTTCAGCCGCTTGATGACAAACGGCACGACGAGGCTCTGCGCCCCCATGCTCCACACACCGAACACGGTCAGGTAGAGGCCGATATCCTTAGGCGACCACGCATAGCGATAGCTGACATAGACGGCGTAGATGCTGTTGACGCCCATCACCGCGAGATTGAGCAGCACGATCACAACGGCCCAGTAGATGAGGGCAGGATGATCGCGCACGACTCCAACCATGGAGGTCAGAGGATTGGCGCGCTGCCACGTAAACGCTGCGCGCGTCTCCGGTTTGAGCGACTCTGGAAGTACCAGCCAGCCATACAGCGCACTCAGCACACCGAACCCGGCTGCGATCCAGAAGGGCAGACGAAGATCGTACGTGCCCGCGAGACCGCCGAGCGCCGGACCAACCGCGGTGCCGACACTCATGGCTGCGCCGGCGAGGCCGAAGATGCGCGTGCGGTCGGACGCGGGCGTCACGTCGATCAGATAGGCGAACGCGGCCGAGATACTTCCCGCCGTGATGCCGGAGATCAGCCGCCCGGCGTAGAGCCAGTTCAAATCCGGCGCGAGCGCCATCACCACATAGTCGAGCACCATGCCCACCGTCGAGATCAGGATCACCGGCCGCCGCCCGAACGAGTCTGACAGCGCCCCCTGGATCGGGGAGGCGAAGAACTGCATGACGAAAAACAGGGTCCCGAAGATGCCGAAGATCTCCGCCGCCCGTGCCGCGTCAGTGTGGCCGAGCGACTGCACCAGCGCGGGCAGTACCGGATACGAAATCCCACCTGCCATCGCGTCCAGAACCAACGTCACGAAGATGAACCAGATCGCCGCCTGGCGCGGTGGCGGCTTGGTGTCTGCGTCGGTCATGAGTTCCCTCCCCAAGGGAGGCGGAAAGGTGCAGAAACTATCTGTCAGGTCAATCTTGACATTGCTCGCGAGTGCCCGTATTGTTCTTGAAGCCTCGGCCCTGCCCAGCGACGAGGGAGAGGGGGGCCCCCTCCCCCCGAAAGGACGCCAAACAACCTCCGGGCGATTTCCCAATAAAATCAATGGGTCGAAATCCCGACTGGTTCAGCCGCGCCGGTCATTTTTGCGGAATGAACGGCTTGCAAGCCTGCCGCGGCGCCCGTATAAGCCGCGCACTTCGCACGCGTGGGTGGGTTTCGAAGGGTGTTCCTTCGTCCCCGTCCGGTGTTCCTCTCGAGGGATAACCCGCGCGTCTGGCCAACCGGTAAAGGAGAATACCCCATGGCTCTGCCAGATTTTTCCATGCGTCAGCTGCTCGAATCGGGCGCTCACTTCGGTCATCGCACCCAGAAGTGGAACCCGAAGATGGCCCAGTACATCTACGGCTCGCGCAACGACATCCACATCCTCGACCTGACCCAGACCGTCCCGCTGCTGCACCAGGCGCTCGTCGCCCTGCGCGACACAGCTGCCGGCGGTGGCCGCATCCTGTTTGTCGGCACGAAGCGCCAGGCCTCTGACCCGGTCGCCGCTGCTGCAAAGCGTTGCGCCCAGTACTACGTGAACCACCGCTGGCTCGGCGGCACGCTGACCAACTGGCAGACCGTTTCGAACTCGATCAAGCGCATGCGCAACATCGAAGAGACGCTGTCCTCTGCCCAGTCCTCGGGTCTGAAGAAGAAGGAGCTGCTCGGCATGCTTCGCGAGCGCGACAAGCTCGACCGTTCGCTCGGCGGCATCAAGGAAATGGGCGGCCTGCCCACAATGCTGTTCGTGATCGATACCAACAAGGAATCGATTGCGATCGCGGAAGCGCAGAAGCTGGGTATCCCGGTGGCTGCGATCCTTGACTCCAACAGCAATCCGGATGGCATCGCCTATCCGATCCCGGGCAACGACGACGCCGCTCGTGCGATCTCGCTGTATTGCGACATCGTCGCGCGCGCGATCATCGACGGCATCTCGCAGAGCCAGGGTTCGGCGGGCATCGACGCCGGTGAAGCGGAAGAGCTTCCCGACGTGTCCTCGCACGTCGAGCACGCTGCTGAAGAAGCCGGCGCATCCGCTTAATCACTTAAACAGTTACGGAGACCGACATGGCGACTATCACCGCCGGTATGGTGAAGGACCTGCGCGACAAGACCGGCGCAGGCATGATGGATTGTAAGAACGCGCTCAACGAGACCAACGGCGACATGGATGCCGCCATGGACTGGCTGCGCAAGAAGGGCATCACCAAGGCCGCGAAGAAGGCCGGACGTGCGGCCGCGGAAGGCCTCGTTGGCGTTGCCACCGGTGGCAATGTCGGCGCGCTCGTCGAAGTGAATTCCGAGACCGACTTCGTTGCCCGCAACGATGAGTTCAAGGATTTCGTGAAGTCCGCTGCGAAGCTTGCGCTGGAAGAAGAGGGTGACCTCGAGCGCCTGCTCAAGAAGAACATGGGCGAGAATGACGTCCAGCAGACGCTCGTCAATCTCGTCGCCAAGATCGGCGAGAACATGTCCGTGCGCCGCACGATCATGGTCGGCGTGGATCAGGGCGTCGTGGCTGCCTACGTCCACAACGCGACCTCGCCGGAACTCGGCAAGATCGGCGTGCTCGTCGCGCTGAAGTCGGCGGCGCCCGCTGATAAGCTGAACGTGCTCGGCAAGAACATCGCCATGCATGTCGCGGCGGCGAACCCGCTCGCGCTGTCGCCGGAGCATCTCGACAAGGATGTCGTAGCCAAGGAGCGCGAGATCCAGGCCGACATCGCGCGTCAGTCCGGTAAGCCGGAGAACGTCATCGAGAAGATGCTCGAAGGCCGTATGCGCAAGTTCTATGAGGAATCGGTGCTCGTTTCGCAGACCTTCCTCGCGCCCGGCTATGAAGACGGCGTCACCGTCGGCAAGGCGGTCGAGAAGGCCGCCAAGGACTGGGGCACCCCGGTCGTGCTCGAAGGCTTCGTCCGCTTTCAGGTGGGCGAGGGCATCGAGAAGGTTGAGGGTGACTTCGCCGACGAAGTTGCCAAAATGGCAGGCCCCAAGAACTGACCGAGGCCCATATGCCGTCTGCTCCGCGCTTCCGCCGGATACTGTTGAAGGTCTCCGGCGAAGCGTTGATGGGCGCGCAGCAGTACGGCATCGACGTCGAGACCGTTGACCGAATCGCGGAGGACATCCGCGAGACGGTCAAAGGCGGTGTCGAGGTTTGCCTTGTCATCGGCGGCGGAAACATCTTCCGCGGCCTCGCCGGGGCAGCCAAAGGCATCGACCGCGCGACCGCCGACTATATGGGCATGCTCGCCACCGTGATGAACGCGCTCGCGATGCAGGCGGCGCTCGAGCGCCTCGGCATCCCGACCCGCGTGCAATCAGCCATTCCGATGGCCTCGGTTAGCGAGCCCTACATCCGCCGCCGCGCCCTCCGCCATCTGGAGAAGGGGCGGGTCGTGATCTTCGCCGCCGGCACTGGCAACCCGTTCTTCACGACCGATACTGCCGCCGCTTTGCGCGCCGCCGAGATGGGCTGCGATGCGATGATGAAGGCGACCCAGGTGGATGGTGTTTACAGCGCCGACCCGAAGAAGGACCCGAACGCGGAGCGCTTCGATTCCTTGAGTTATCACGAGGTGTTGGCGCGGAATCTTCAGGTAATGGATGCGTCGGCCGTAAGCCTGTCGCGGGAGAACAAGATCCCGATCATCGTGTTCGCGCTCCAGGACAAGGGCGCGTTGGCGGCGGTGCTGAAAGGCGAGGGCCGCTGCACGATTATCGAAGAACGGCCCTGATTGGATTAGATTTCTGGACTGATTTGCGAGGCACAAAATGAGCGCCGGATACGACAAGAACGAACTCAGCCGCCGCATGGACGGCGCAGTCGCCACTGTGAAGCAGGAGTTCACCGGCCTGCGTACCGGTCGCGCGAGCCCGTCCCTGCTGGAACCGGTTATGGTCGAGGCCTATGGCAACCAGGTTCCGATCAACCAGGTCGGCTCGATCTCGACCCCGGAACCCCGTCTGCTGGCGGTTCAGGTCTGGGACAAGGGCATGGTCAAGGCGGTCGACAAGGCCATCCGGGACGCCGGTCTCGGCCTCAATCCGCAGGCTGACGGTCAGTTGCTGCGTATTCCGATCCCGGAATTGAACCAGGATCGCCGCAAAGAACTCGCAAAGCTCGCGCACAAATACGCCGAGGCTGGCCGCGTGGCCATCCGCAATGTGCGCCGGGACGGCATGGACCTGCTCAAGCGGCTCGAGAAAGACGGCAAAATCGGCCAGGACGAGCAGCACAAGAATGGCGACGACCTGCAGAAGGTCACAGACGAACACATTAAAAGTATCGATGGCATGCTTCAGTCAAAGGAACAGGAAATCATGCAGGTGTAGGCTGCCTGCGGAATCTGGTGAGCGACGGCGCAATGGCGAAAAGTACAGTGGAGCCGATAGCGGATCTGCCCCGGCACGTCGCCATCATCATGGACGGCAACGGCCGCTGGGCGCGCAAACGCCATCTGCCGCGGGAAGCCGGACATGTCGCCGGCGTGAGCGCGGTGCGCGAGATCGTCCGCGCTGCCAGCGACATCGGCCTGCAGAACCTCACGCTCTATGCGTTTAGCTCGGAAAACTGGAAGCGTCCGGTGACCGAGGTCGGTGCCCTGATGGGATTATTCCGGGCCTACTTCAAAAGCGATCTCGACGAGCTCGATCAGCGCGGTGTCCGGGTGCGCATCATCGGCAGCCGCAGCCGCGTCGCCAACGACATCTACACGATGATCGAGGATGCCGAGCGCCGCACCGTCGCCAACAAGGGCCTCAATCTGACGTTCGCGTTCGACTATGGCGGTCAGGAAGAGATCGCCGCCGCCGCGCGCGAGCTGGCACGCGCAGCGAAAGAGGGCAGACTAGACCCCGAGACGATCACGCCGGAGCTGTTCGCCTCGCGCCTTTTCACGAGCGCACTGCCGGAGCCCGATCTCGTGATCCGCACCAGCGGTGAGCATCGGCTCAGCAACTTCCTTCTCTGGCAATCGGCCTATGCCGAATTGATGTTCGTCGACACTTTGTGGCCGGATTTCAGCCGCAAGCAGTTCGTCGAGGCCTTGCAGCAATTCGGGCAACGCGAGCGCCGCTTCGGCGCGGTCGCGCCCGGCGCCGTGGCCTGAGAGCGCAATCGTGGCGGCAGCGGAAGAACGCAACAAACCGAAAATCGAGTTCAATCTCGACTGGATCACCCGCCCGCTGTTCGGTGTGCTGCTCGGCGGTGCTGCGATCGCAGCGACGATCTACGGCGGCGTCTGGTTCGCACTCCTCATATCGCTGATGATCATCGCCGCGAGCCGCGAGTACCATCGCATGGTGGCACGCTTCTCCTACCTGGTGCCGTTTGTCATCACGGCGCTGACCACGATCATGATGCTTTACGCGCCGTTCGTGGCGGGTAACCGCGACCTGCCGTGGATGATCTTGTTGGGCGGTGTCGCGCTCAATCTTGTGGTGGCGCTCGCAACAAGCGATCGCCCGATTTGGAACGCTTGGGGTGTCGTCTATCTGTGTGTACCGGCATTCTCCGCGACCTTGGTGCGCGCCACGCCCGAAGGCATATGGATGCTGATCGGCGTGTTCATCGCGATCTGGGCGACTGACACCGGTGCGCTGGTGGCGGGCAATCTGATTGGCGGTCCAAAGCTGGCGCCGGTGATTTCGCCCAACAAAACATGGGCCGGAACGCTCGGTGGCGTCGCCGCGGCGGCAATCGTCGAGGCGATCTATATTGCGATCATCAAGGGCGACGTGACGATGGCCGCTTTCTATGGCGCCGGTATCGCAGTGGTGGCGCACAGCGGCGATCTCTTCGAGTCCTGGGTAAAACGCAAGTTTCAACGCAAGGATTCCGGCAGCCTCATCCCCGGTCATGGTGGCGTGCTCGACCGCATCGACAGTACGCTCTCTGCGGCTGCGGCTCTGGCGGCGCTGGTCTTCCTGTTCCACGTCGATCCGTTGTTTGGAGCGCGCCCGTGAAACCGCTCGCCGCTTCGCGCGCTCCCGCAGAGATCAGCGAACTCGAGCCGATCCTCGGCCGTCACGTCACGGTGCTTGGTTCGACCGGCTCCATCGGTCTCAGCACGCTGGACGTGATCGCGCATGCCCGCGAAATCTATGGGAAGGATGTTCTCCCAATCGAGGCGCTCACGGCGCAGTCAAACGTCGCAAAACTGGTCGAGCAAGCGAAGCTGATGAAGCCGAAGCTTGCCGTCATCGGCGATGCGGATCGGTATGCGGAGCTGAAAGACGCGCTCGCAGGCACAGGCATCGACGTTGCGTCGGGTACTGCGGGTATCGAGCAAGCGGCGATGCTGCCTGCAGGTGTCGTGATGGTCGCTATCGTGGGCGCGGCGAGCCTCGTTCCGGCGCTTCGTGCGGTCGAGCGCGGCGCCACACTCGCGCTCGCCAACAAGGAATGCATCGTCGCCGCTGGCGATGTGTTCCGCCGCGCCATCGACGATCACGGCGCTTCGGTCGTCCCCGTCGACTCCGAGCACAACGCCGTCTTCCAGGTTCTCGACGCGTCCGAGATGCACGCCGTCGAGCGTGTGACCCTCACTGCCTCGGGCGGCCCGTTCCGCGGCTGGCAGCGGGAGCGCATGCGGGCGGTGACACCGGCGCAGGCCGTGGCGCATCCCAACTGGTCGATGGGCGCCAAGATCTCCGTCGATAGCGCGACCCTAATGAACAAAGGGCTCGAACTGATCGAGGCGCACTATCTGTTTGCGCTGCCGCCGGAAAAGCTGGCTGTCCTCGTGCACCCGCAGTCGGTCGTCCACTGCCTCGTTTCCTATGCCGATGGCTCAACCCTGGCCCATCTGTCGTCGCCCGACATGCGGACACCGATCGCCCACGCGCTGGCCTGGCCGCGCCGAATCGCATCGCCGTCGCGACGGCTCGATCTGGCGGCCGTGGGGCAATTAACCTTCGAGCGGCCCGATCCCGATGCTTTCCCTGCTCTCCGGCTGGCCCAGGATTGCTTGCGCGCCGGGGGGCTTGCCCCTACAATCCTTAATGCTGCCAATGAGATAGCTGTCGATTCCTTTCTGACGAAGGGACTGGGTTTTCTGGACATACCCCGCGCCGTCGAAGCCACTCTGGAAGAGTTCGCTAACCACGGTCACAACACCTCCCCTGAATCGCTCGATGCGGTTCTTGCGGCGGACGGACATGCGCGGGAACTCGCCGGAAATATCTGCAGGCGTATGGTGGCTTAGGGCCGGAGAAGAAAAAGAATGACCGCAGTGCACGACCTGTTTCAGTGGGCGCCGCTTGGGCTGCCGGCTTACGTTTTTCTGATCACGGTCGTGGTCTTCTTCCATGAGCTTGGGCACTTCGCGGTTGCGCGCTGGTGCGGTGTGAAGGTCGAAACCTTCTCAATCGGCTTCGGTCCGGAAATCGTTGGCTGGTTCGACCGCAAGGGCACGCGTTGGAAGATTTCCTGGATACCGTTCGGCGGTTACGTGAAGTTCTTCGGCGATGCCGATGCTGCAAGCACGCCGGATCGCGAACTGGTCTCGCGGCTAACGGAAGAAGAGAAGCGCGTCTCGTTCCTGCATAAGCCGGTTTATCAGCGTGCGATGGTCGTTGCTGCGGGCCCAATCGCGAACTTCATTCTCGCGGTGGTGATCTTCGCGGGCTTCCTGTTTGCCTTCGGTCACGTCAGCATGCCGCCGATTGTTGGTTCGGTGGCACCACACAGCGCGGCCGAAGCTGCCGGCATCAAAAAGGGCGATATCATCCGCTCGATCAACGGCGAGCAGATCAAAGAATTCGATCGCCTGCCGGAGATCGTTTCGCTCAGCGCCGGTCAGACTCTGACGCTTGAGCTTGAGCGCCAAGGCAAGGTGTTCACTGTCCACGCCATGCCGCGCCTGATGCAGGTAAAGGACCCGGTTCAGGGCGATGCGAAGGTTGTTGCCCTCGGTGTCCGCTCCGATCCAAAGGCCAAGCTCACGGTCGTGAAGTACGGCCCGTTGGAAGCGATCGGCCAGGGCGTCTCACGCGTCTGGCTGATCGTCCATGGCACGCTAACCACGATCTGGCAGATGGTCGCAGGGCAGGCGGACATGAGCCAGCTGCGCGGCCCGGTCGGTATGGCGGGAATGGCCCAAAAGGTTGCTGCGCTGAGCTTTTGGTATCTCGTTCAATTGGCGGCTGTAATTTCCGTAAGCATCGGGCTTATCAACCTTTTTCCGATTCCCATGCTCGACGGCGGCCATCTTCTATACTATGCATTTGAAGCAGTGTTGGGTCGTCCGCTCGGTGAGCGGGCCCAGGATGTCGGATACAGGCTAGGGCTGGCAGCTGTGCTGGGGCTGGTAATTCTGGTGACTTGGAACGACTTGGTCCGGCTGAACCTGTTCTAACCTTGGCCGCCGCGCGCCACAGCGCCGGCAAGCCCTTAAACGAGTGCCCGAGAACGCGAGTATGAGCGCTAACGCTTTTGCCCGATTGGTGCGTGCGGCTCCGGCGCTCGTTTGCGCGACGCTCGCTTTTGCGCCGGCCGAGGCTCAGTTGCAGTCTGGCACCAGCCCCACCGGGGCATCCGGCAGTCCGAAGCCTGACACTCCGGTAACGCCCGAGGCGCCGAAAGCGCTCATTCAACAGGTCGTGATCCAGGGCACACAGCGTATCGAGCCCGGTACGGTCATGTCATACATCTCGATCCGTCAGGGTGATCCTTATGACGATCAGGCGATCGACCGCGCGCTGAAGGCGCTGTTCGCGACGGGCCTGTTCGCCGACGTGAAGTTCAACTGGAACGGCTCGACGTTGACGATCAACGTCGTCGAAAACCCGATCATCAACCAGATTGCGTTCGAAGGTCAGAGCAAGGTCTCGGAGAAGGACCTGACCAAGGAAGTGCAGCTGAAGCCGCGTACGGTTTTCACACGCGCCAAGGTGCAGTCTGACGTTCAGCGCATCATCGAACTCTATCGCCGCAACGGCAAATTCGGCGCGACCGTCGATCCGCAGATCATCCAGCGGCCGCAGAACCGCGTCGATCTGATCTTCTCGATCAACGAGGGCCCGACGACGGGCGTCGCGACGATCAACTTCATCGGCAACAAGGTTTTCGATGACGACACGCTGCGCAGCCAGATCGCGACCGAGACGAGTGCCTGGTGGAAAATCCTCGCCAGCAACGATAACTACGATCCGGACCGCCTGACCTTCGATAAGGAGCAGCTGCGCCGCTATTATCTCAGCCACGGTTATGCGGACTTCCATGTCGTGTCGGCTGTGGCCGAACTCGCACCGGACCACGACAATTTCTATATGACCTTCACCATCGATGAAGGTCAGCTCTATCACTACGGCAAGATCAAGATTGAGTCCGACATCAAGGACTTGGGGCCGGCGCAGCTTCGTCCGTTGGTGAAGATAACGGACGGCGAAGTCTTCGATGCGTCGTTGATCGAGAAAGCGATCGACACGCTCACAAACGCGGCCGGCACCAAGGGCTATGCGTTCGCCGAAGTGCATCCGCGTGAAGCGCGTGATCGCGAGAAGCGCACGATCGACATCATTTTCAAGATCGAGCAGGGGCCACGCGTCTACGTCGAGAAAATCAACATCACCGGCAACACGCGCACGCTCGATAAAGTCATCCGCCGCCAGATGCGTCTGGAAGAAGGCGATGCCTTCAATCGCGTGCTGGTCGACCGTTCGCGTACGCGTATCCGTGGCCTTGGCTTCTTCAAGGACGTCGACATCAAGCAGACGCAAGGTTCGGCACCGGACAAGGCCGTGCTCAACGTCGCCGTCACGGAGCAGTCGACCGGCGAACTGTCGCTTGGTGCAGGTTACTCATCGACCAGCTCGTTCGTTGGCGAATTCAGCTACACGGAACGCAACTTGTTCGGTCGCGGTCAGTATCTGCGCGCCAGCATCCAGGCTTCGTACATCAGCAAGCAGTTCCAGCTCAGCTTTACGGAGCCGTACTTCCTGGATCGGCCGCTGTCTGCCGGTGTCGATCTGTACAAGGTCTTCAACAACTTCGATCAGGCCGACTATCAGGGCGATACGACAGCTGCGGGCTTCCGGCTCGGTTTCCCGACGTCGGAGTTCGGCTCGGTCGGCTTGCGCTACACGATCCGTTTCGATCGCGTGACGCCTTACGCTGGTGCGCCGACGCAGATCCAGCAGGCGGCCGGCTCCTACAGCAGCTCTGTTATCGGCTACTCCTATCTCTACAATACGCTGGATGATCCCATCAGGCCGCATCGCGGTCTGACGTTCGCGTTCAGCCAGGACTTCTCCGGCCTCGGTGGTTACGAGAAGTACCTGCGCACGGAAACGTCGTTCAGCATGTACCACCCGGTCATCTGGGACGACTTCGTCGGCTCCTTCACGGCCAGCGCCGGTTACATCACTGGTTACGCCGGGCAGGACGTTCGCATCAACGAGCGCTTCTTTAAGGGCGGCGACAGCTTCCGCGGCTTTAAGTTGGCCGGTATCGGTCCACGCGACACTGTCATTCAGGGTACGGGCGGCGCTGTGGGCGGTAATATTTACGCGATCGGCACGATCCAGTTCCGTATTCCGGACTTCCTCCCGGCGGACTATGGCGTCGGCACATCGCTGTTCTCGGACTTCGGTACTTTGGGCAAGGTTGACGGGGACCGCTCGACCCTGTGCCCGACGGCAACCAAGAACATTAGCTGTATTCGCGACGATCTCGCCTTCCGGGCGTCGGCTGGTGTAAGTGTCTCCTGGAAATCGCCCTTCGGACCGGTGCAGATCAGCCTCGGTATCCCGTTGGTCAAATCGAAATACGACAAGACCGAGTTTATCCACTTCAACGCTGGGACAGGACTGTAAGCCATGAAAATCAATCTGGGCGCGACCCGCGCGACCACCGTCGCCAGGGCGTTTCTGCTCGCCGCAGCCGTGGCTGCGACGTCCGCAACCGCTGCGATGGCGCAGCAAAAGCCGGCCCCGGCCCCAGGTGGCCTGCGCATTCTGGTTCTGAACCGCGATGCGATCCTGCAGGGGTCGAAGGTCGGCCAGGACATCATCCGTCAGGTCAACGCGCTGACGAACCAAGCCCGCACCCAGTTCAAGGGGCAGGAGCAGGCGCTCCAGAACGAAGGCCGCGCGCTGCAGCAGCAGGTCGCCATCCTCTCGGCTGCCGCGAAGAAGCAGAAGATTGCGGCGTTCGAAGCCAAGGAACGCGGCCTCCAGCAGCAAGTTCAGGTTCGCCAGAACCAGATCCAGGGCGGCGTGTTCAAAGCGCGCCAGCAGGTTGAGCAGGCACTCGGTCCGGTCCTTCAGGGCATCATGCAGGAACGTGGTGCGGCTCTGCTGCTCGACAGGCAGATCGTTCTCCTCTCGACCGTTGATGTTGATATCACCGGCCTTGCGATCCAGCGGTTGAACCAGCGTCTTTCGACGGTGAAGGTCAATCTCGTCGCCCTGCCGGCGCCGCAAAAGGGGAAGCCGCCGGGAAAGTAAGCGCGGGTTTTCGCGCCTAGCCCGGCTGCTCGCTATCGTCGATGGCCGATCCTCGCTTCTTCGACAACCGCGGACCGTTTGCGCTCGCGGAGATATGCTTGCGTTCCAACGTGTCGCTGCCGTCCGGCGTGGATGGCACGCGGCTTGTGGAGGATGTGGCGAGTCTCCCGGGCGCGGGACCTATGCATCTATCGTTCTTCACCGGCGCGCGCGCGAGTGCCGGTGAGTTTGCCGAAACGCAGGCTGGCTACTGTTTCGTTCCGCAGCAGGCGACCAAACATTCGCCGTCATCGTCGACGATCCTTTTGCCCTGCGTGTCGGTTACGCATGCCTTCGCCGCCGCGGCGCGCATGCTCTATCCGGAATCCGCTCTCT
>DATAHD010000180.1:0-6294 GCA_036263395.1 Rhizomicrobium sp.
TGCTGATCGACGATGGAGCTGCCGTCCGTTGTCTGATCGAGATTGTGTTCAGCCCGGTACTGCTGCGCGGCAGCATCGGCAGCCTGCACCTGCTTGGCCAGCTGATTGACGCGATCGGTCAGCCAGTCGGTCGTCTTGCGGTTGGCTTCGAACTTCGTCGTCAGCTGATCTTCGATATAGGCATCGACAATGGCATTGGCGATGCGCGCTGCCTTTTCGGCCGAGTTCGACGTGAAGGTGACGGAGATCGTGGTCGAAAGGCCCTGCGTGGCGACCGAGAGATGCTTGGAGAATTTGTCGATGACACTGTCCAGCGCGGCTTCGGCACGATCGCCGTTTGCGGGCAATGCTTTGGGATCGAGAGCGGCGCGGAAGTTCGACAGGAGGCCGTCCTTCGGCCCGCTGTAAAACTCCGGGTCGTTGTAGAGCTGCAGCCGCGCGATCACCTTCGCAGCGAGGTCGCGTGACGTGAGGATCTGGATCTGGTTCTGCAGCGACGCGGAGTCGGTCGGCAGATCGGACAGCACCGACGAAAGGTCGGAGACGTTGTTCTTGCGGGTGTCGAGCATGACCAGCGCCGTGCTCGAATAAGTCGTCGGCAGGAGCATCAGCACGACGAAGGCGAGTACCACGGTGGCGGCCGTAACGGCGGCGATCAGCCAGATGCGCTCGCTGACAACCCGGATGAAATCGGCAACACCAAATCCGCCGTCCGAGCGGGCGCTCGGACGCTCTCCGGCCGGGATGGAGCCGGTCTGGGGCGCGGATGTTTGATAAGGCACTTGTGCCCTTTCACAGGTTTGGACGCATTGAAGCCTGCCGCCACCTGATGATTGGTTAACAATGTTGAGGAAACTGTTTCAAAAGCAGTGCCTGAACAGCGCGCTGCCCGGCCATCGGCGTTAATTTGTGGCAACGCCGGCAGCGGGTTACCAGAAGCTGGGTTTGACCCGCACGGTGTCGCCGGGGCGGAGTTCGGTCTGGGCCGACAATTCGACTTCCTGCTTTTCGTTTTCTCGCAGGACGTAGACGTCCTCGTTATCCGCCTTGTGGGTATACCCGCCCGCGAGCGTGATGGCGGCGGCGGCGTTCATGCCCTTTGTGTAGGCGTATGGGCCGGGTTTGATGACTTCGCCAATTACATTGATGGGCCGGAAGACCTTCACCTCGATCCTGACCTGCGGATCACGCAGGTAACCATCGGCCAGGCGCGCGGCGATGACGAGTTCAAGGTCATGTGCGCCCTGTCCGGCGACCTGAACCTTTCCGATGAGTGGCAGAGGCAGTTGCCCCGTCGGATCGACGTCAAACTCTCCGCTGAGATCGTCTTCACCGCGAACGGTCATACGAAGGCGATCGCCCGGGCCGATCTTGTAGTCGGACACGATCGCATTGGTGGCTGCGCTCGCAGCGGGCGCTGTATCGCTCGCGCGCAACGTCACGGTTTGATCGGGGCCACCGGCCGGCGGTGCGGCAGCCGGTTGGGTGGAGGCGACGAGTTGTGGGCTCGGAAGCTCGGGCGGCACGAGCCGCTGTGGCGTCTGCTCGAACGCACGATGGCTGTCCGCCTCACTGGGCCGGAGCACCGGGATCGAGGCGAGATCATCGTATTGCGCGCCGGGAACAGATGCTTCAGGGCGGGGTGCGGCCGCAGCAGCAGGCTGGAGCGCGGCCGTCGCAACGTATTCAGTCGGTGCGGCGTCGGGGGCGGGAGGATCATCCGCGGTCGCGGCGCCCAGCACTGGCATTAGTGCCAGAAGGCAAAACGCGCTCAGAGCTCTCGCCCGCGATTTCATGCCCGCACGCTATGGCGGCATGGTTTCCAAGATATGAACGGCTACGCTGGCCGGGTGCGCTCGGGCGTTGCGGCGCGCCGGCGTGGCTGCAAGCCTGCCTTCAGCCAGCGGATGCTTCCGTCGGCCAGTGAGCGATAGGCATTATCCGGCAGGAAAATCTGCAGAAAGACGATGACGGCCAGGCCGGGCGAATAGCAGCGATGCCAGAGCGCCGTCAGGTAGAGTTTCAACGCCTTCCACTTATCCGTTTGCGCCACACCCTTGGCGATCACCCAGCCGCGGCAGCCGTGATAGGCGATGGCGGGAATGCGCGGCCGCATATCCTCGATCCACTGCTCCAAGCGCAGCCCTTTACGGCCGGACGATGTGCGGGCGGGGTCGTGCGTGTCCTGCCAGATGGCGGCCGGCTCATCGAGCATCGCGAACTTGCAGCCGGCGAGATAGAGGTTCACGGCAAAGTTGGTGTCGTCGCCATAGCGATAACCGGTGGAGTACTTCAC
Source organism: Rhizomicrobium sp. (assembly GCA_036263395.1). Taxonomy (GTDB): domain Bacteria; phylum Pseudomonadota; class Alphaproteobacteria; order Micropepsales; family Micropepsaceae; genus Rhizomicrobium. The sequence continues at coordinate 2,297 of DATAHD010000180.1, forward strand.
GGCTTTTGCGGTCTTGTTTTCCACCACTGTTGAGATGGTGGGAACGAAGCCGCGATCGCAGAGCAAATAAGTCGCCATATCCTCGTCTGGCCGGATCGCACGGGGCGGCTTGAGGATCGTGCGGCCGTCACCGCGATCGACAAAGACGCGGGCATAGCCGACGGTGTTGGTCGTGCCGTCGAGCAGATCGTGCATCGACTGCAGATGATGCGGCAGGAAGATGTCGTCGGAGTCGAGGAAGGCGATAAAGCGTCCGATGGCGGCGTCAATGCCGGTGTTGCGGGCCGCGGCGCCTCCCTGGTTCTCCTGATGCAAAAAACGGATGCGCGGGTCGCCGATTGCGTCGACCACGGCACGGGGATTGTCTGACGAGCCGTCGTCGACGACCACGATCTCGAAATCCTGAAACGTCTGGGTAAGGACTGAGCGCAGCGAACGCTCAAGCACATGCGCCCGGTTGTAGGCCGGGACCACGACGGAAAAGAACGGTGTCACGTCTGCCATGCGACGCTCCGGTTCTGTGCCTGGGTAATGGCAGTCGCCTGGCGGAGCCAGCTCAACATCATGAGGTACGGCACCCACGCCGGCCCCTCACCCTGCAGCGTGTCCGACTCCATGAAGTTGTGCAGCACCATGAAGACGAAGATGCCGAACAGGAACGCCTTGAACGGAACCGGAATCGCGTCCCGCCGCCAGAACACGATGGCCGGCTGTACAACGATCGCGATCATCGCGAGGGCGAAACCGACGAGCCCGAGCTCCATCATAAGCTGAAGGTAGCCGTTGTGGCCCTGTGAAATGGCTTCGACCCAGTCGCCACCGACATAGTCATGCAGCGGCGAAGTTCCGCCGGTGTCGGTGAAGGAGCCGTAGCCGGCACCGAAAATGGGGTGATCGCCGATAAAGGCGAGTTCGGCGCCCCAGATCGCGGTGCGGCCGGTGAAGCTCTGCGGATCGTTCAGAAGGTTTTCAATGTCGGTCCAGCTCGCCATCACGGCGGTCACGCCCATGATCGCGATGAGCACAACGGCGAGAGCGACCAAAGTCCGGTCGATGCTGCGCCGCCACGCCCACGCGTAAGTCATCCAGGCACCGATCGCGACCGCGAGCAGACCCAACGACGATTTGGATTTCGTCATGAACAGGAAGACGAGCGCGCCGAAGAACAGCAGCCAGTCAATGCGGCTGCGCCGGTCCATCGCGAAGAACAGGAAGAGCATGGCGGAAATCGCCGCCATCGAACCGGCGATATTCTTGTGGTAGTGCAGGCCGCGCCAAGCGCCAACGATGCTTGGGTCCTGCTCACCCGGCAGGTGCACCGCGCGCGACGTTATGAGCGGCGAGATCAGATCGACGACCAGAACACCGATCAGGACGGCGCGGAGGAGTTTGAGACTGCGTTCGATACCGACGGCTTCCACGCTCAGGATGGCCGTGAGCACAACGATCACTTCGAGCACGCCGCGGCGCAGCGTTACCGCACCTTCCGCCGCCCAGGTCGCGCTCAGCAGGCACCAGCCGAGCAGCAGCAGCAGGGCGAAGGGCACCAGCGTGACCATTGCGAAATCGAACTTCCGGAATGCGCACAAAACCGTCGCCGCAAAGATGCTGACGAATGCGATCTGACGCAGGGCGTCGCCCTGCCCGCCTGCGTCGGTGAGCACAACTTCCGGTGGGCGTGGTGCGAACGGCGTCAGGGTAACGATAACGAGAAGGAGATACGCAACAAAGACCGCCTCGGCGATCCACTGATCGGTGCGAATCTGCGGGACGGCCCGTATCGCGACGTCACTTGCCATGGGTTACGGCGTATTCGTTGTAGTGGCTGCCGAACACGGCGGCGAGCTTGCCGGAGGCGCGGAACACACGGCGGATAGCATCGGCCGCGCGGCGTGCATTGGCGGCGAAGAGGACGATGGCAAACGGCGCGGTGAGGATGGCGCCCACGATCTTCGCCGTTTCGACCATGCGCTGGCGCACCGAGAGGCCGTATTTCAGCATCACGCGCATGTCAGAATTGCCGGCGCGATAGGCGCGCTGCAGACCCCATTTCAGGCTACCGCGTGACGCGGGGACATAGGCGTAGACGACGGCTTCGTCGGAAAACGCGAAGCGCTTGCCGTCGCGGGCCATGCCGGTGAAGAACTCCCGGTCCTCACCGCCGGTGAGCGCGAAACCAAGATCGAAGCGGCGGCCCTCGTTGAGGATCGAGCGGCAGATCAGGACATTGGCCGTGGAATCGATTTCGTGAGCCGGACCGGTTTTTCCGCGGACTTCACAGATGCCGTCGCAATGATTGGCAAGGCGGCCGGGCGGGACTTCGAATTCGCGCTGGACAGAACCAGCGACAGCATCGGCAGATGTTGCGCGTTGCGTGTCGATCAACGCATCAAGCCAGCCGCTGACCGGCCACTCGTCGTCGTCGAACATGACGAGGTATTCCATCTGCGGATCGCGCATAGCTTGCTCGACCAGCGCGTTGCGGTTTTGCGCAATTCCGCGCGCTGAGACGACGACGCTGTCGAGTGGCCAGCGATAGGCTGGCTTCATCTGCTCGCAGAGTGCAAAACCCGCACGGCCTTCGGCATCGTTGTCCGCAACGATCACACGAACGTCGTGTGCCGTCTCCAGACGCGCCACCGCTTCCAACGCTTTCGCGAGGCCTTGCGGCCGGCGAAAGGTCGGGATGCAGATCGTGACCTTAGACATGGGACGCTTTCCACTTGCGGAATAGCGAGATGGTTGCGCCCGTCATCATCAACTCGCCGATGAGGATGCCGCCAAGCGCGGCGAGCGGACCGAACAGGAAGAGCAGTGTCGCCGTCGCGATCACCGACACCACGCTGGATTTCGTGTTCACCGCGGCGAGCGGCTTGAACTCGCCACCGCCCTGCAACAGTACCGACTCCGGGGTGCGCAGCACACGCGCCGCCATGATGACGGCCCAGATCCCGAGCACCACGATCACTTCGGTGTGGTCGTAATTGCCCTTCAGGATTTCATGCGGGAACCAAATCAGCAGCACAGCCAGCAGTCCAAGCGTCACCGCCCAGATTGCAGCACCTGCCGTTCTGAATTGGTTAACAAACTTAAAGGCCTGCTCGTAGTCACCTGCTGCCAGCGCGCGCGCCATACGGGGCCGTTCGAAATCGGGCAATGCGCCCATGACCAAAGACACCGGGCGCATCAGGAGCGCCCCGACGGCCAGAACCGCGAAGGCTTTTGGGCCGGAGATGAACGTCACCAGATAGGCGTGGGCATTGGCGGTCAGCTCCGCCAGCGTGACACCGACCAGCGACCAGCGGGTGTAGTCCTGCCAGACCGGCCAGTAGTCGCGAAGCGAACTCCTACCGAGGCTCCAGAACTGGCGGCGCAGGTAGTCCGCGCCGAGAAAGAACGTACCGAGCAACGCCGACAAGGTCATGACCAGCGCGACGGTGTCGATGTTGAAGGCGTTGAAGTCGAAGAGCACCAGAATGCCGGCGCACAGCGAGAGGCTGTAGACCAAGTCCGACAACATCACCTTGAACGGCTCTGAACGCGCGAACACATAGGCGCGGCCGAACCAGCGCAAGGACATCAACGCGCCGTAGGGTGCCAGGATCAACGCAATCGACAGGCTCGAATTGCTGAGAAGCAGCGTCACCGTTGTGGCGAACAACGCGAAAACGGAGAACAACAGGTTCACCTTCAGCAGCAGTGAGAGGTTCCGCTCGCTCTTCTCCGTGTCGGCCACCATTGCGGCGAGCGGTGCGATCGTCAGCGAACCGCCTGCGCTTACGCTCAGGAACGGCACGATGATGAGCAGGAAAGCGAACTGGCCGAAGTAAACCGGTGGCAACTCACGCAGGAAGATCAGGCTGGCGAGAAAATGCGCAGCGGAAACACTGACCGGACCGAAAATGGAGAGTGCGTAGCGCCGTATGATCCCCATCGATCCGCTGAGAGCGGACGATCGAACCGGTGGCGCAGGCAGTGTGGCAGCACTGTCAGACATA
>DATAHD010000181.1:0-7839 GCA_036263395.1 Rhizomicrobium sp.
GACAGACATCTTCCGCAATCTCACCGGCAACGCCGCGAAGGAGATGTCGCGCAAACTCGGCCGCCGCCTGACGGGCGCGGAGCGTGCCGACGTCATGGCACTCGCCGACTATCGCAAGATGAACCAGGTTCGCGCCCGCGTAGATTCGATCGTGAAGGATCCGGAGACCGCCGCGCTGCTGAAGCCGTGGTATCGCCAGTTCTGCAAGCGCCCGTGCTTCCACGACGAATATCTGCAGACCTACAACCGTCCGAACGTCCACCTCGTCGACACGCATGGTAAAGGCGTGGAGCGGATGACGGAAAACGCGGTCTTCGCCAACGGCACTGAATATCCACTCGACTGCCTGATCTTCGCGACTGGTTTCGAGGTCGGCACGTCCTACACGCGCCGCGCCGGTTACGACATCATCGGCCGCGGCGGCCGCACCCTGTCGGAGCATTGGTGCGACGGCCTGCGCACCCTGCACGGCCTTACGACGGCGGGCTTCCCGAACTGCTTCTTCCTTGGCTTCACGCAAGGCGCGATCACGATCAGCGTGCCGCAGGCGCTGAACGAACAGGCCAACCACGTCACCCACATCGTGACACAGGCCAAGGCGCGCGGCGTCGAAGCCATCGAGCCGAGCACCGAAGCGCAGGACGCTTACGTCAAAGAGGTGCGCGAACTCGCAAAGATGGGCCTGCGCTTCTATCAGGAGTGCACACCCGGCTACTACAACAGTGAAGGCGCAAGCGGAAACCGCGCCGGCTTCTTCTCCGACATGTACGGCGCCGGCCCGCTGCGGTTCTTCGAGGTGCTGCAGGAATGGCGCGACGCAGATATGCCTGGGATGGAGATGCGGTAATTTCAAATTCCGTTGTCATCCCGGCCGAAGTGAAGCGAAGCGCAACGGAGAGCCGGGACCCATTGGGACAGCAAGACGGTGTGCATCATTAAACACCGTCGTTGCGGATGAATGGGTCCCGGCTCTGCGCTTCGCTAACGCTCCGCTCCGGCCGGGATGACAAGCTGTTTTGTTGAAAGAGTAGTGTGAACTAAGCGACCGCCGCCTCACTCACCGGATCGCCCGCGATCCGGTTGTGCCACATCAGCCGCCGCTGGCTCATATTCCACGGCATCGCGCGGTGCAGCAGGCAGCGGTTGTCCCACACCACCGTCTCGCCCGGCGCCCAGCGGTGGTGATAGACCCGCGGCGCCTGGCACGCGAAATCGATCAGGCCTTCGAGCAGCGCTTCCGACTCCGCCGCATCCATCCCCGGAATGGCATGCGCGTGCCGCCCGACGAGCAGCGACCTGCGCCCCGTCTCCGGATGCACCTTCACCAGCGGGCGCAGCGGCACCGGCCCGTCGTGATAGCCATAGCCGTTGAACTTGCCGTCCGTCTTCGACGGCAGATACCCCAGCTTGCCCTGGCTATAGAGCAGCGAGTGATACGCCGAAAGATTCTCGATCCGCTCCCGTGTCGCGCCATCCAGTGCGTCATATGCCGCGCGCATGTCGGCCCAGCCGGTCTCGCCGCCTTCGTCCGGCACGATCTCCGCACTGAACACCGCGCCCTTCGCCTGCACCGGCATATAGGTGCTGTCGGCATGCCAATGCATGTTGCCGCGCAGCACCTTCATGATGTCGCCGGTGTCGTCTTCGGCGAGCAGCGAGCCATCCGGCTTGATGTTGGTGATCGCCGCATTGGCGAACTCCAGCGCCCCGAACCGCGTCGCAAACGCGACCTGCTCTTCCTTGCTCAGAAATTGCTCGGGAAAGATCAGCAGCGCGTGCTCAAGCCACGCCCGATAGATTGCCGACCACTCTTCGTCGTTGAGTGCGGCGAGACGCACATTGCGCACGACGGCGCCAAAGCTGGCATCGAGCGGCGTGATTTCGGGCGTGTTGGCCATCGTTGGACCTCACCAGATCGCGGCCGCGATGATAGTCCCATCGCGAGCCTCGTCCAGCATCGTTAAGCACCCGGTTTCCCGCACTGGACGGCGCGCTTTGCGGCGTGCGAGAAGCGGCGCGCAACGGTGAGGCGCGCGTCATGACCGCCCAAACACTCCCTTCTTCCCTGTATCGCGACGCGGATGCCTATGCGCATGAGCGCAAACGGATCTTCGGCCGAACCTGGCAATTTCTCGGCCATGAGAGCCAGATCGCGGCGCCCGGCGCCTACATCGCGACGACCCTGGCGGACTTTCCGCTGCTCGCCATTCGCGGCAAGGACAACGAGATCCGGGCGTTTCACAACGTCTGCCGTCATCGCGCCGGACCGCTGGTCGATGAAGGCAAAGGCGCGTGCCAGGATTTTCTCACCTGCCGCTATCACGGCTGGCGCTATGCACTCGACGGGCGGCTGGCGTCGGCGCGCGATTTCGGGGCGGCGAAGGATTTCGATCCGCGCGACTTCGGGCTGATCAAGCTGCAGTGTCAGACATGGCGCGGCTTCATCTTCGCGAACATGGATCCCGACGCCGCGCCGCTGAGCGAACTGGTGGCACCGCTGGAGCGCGCGATGGCGGGGATCGACTTCAAGCAACTCGTGTTCACGCGTCACACCACGCACCCGATCAAGTGCAACTGGAAGACCTACGCCGAGAACTATCTCGAGGGCTATCACATCCCGATCGTGCATCCGGGATTGAACGCGGCGGTCGATACCTCGCGTTACGAAGTGGATGTCGAGGACAACGTCGCGTTCCACCGCGCGCCGCCGAGCGACGGGGCGCCGGTTGCCGGGTTGTGGGCGCTGCTGTGGCCGGCGCTGGCGGTGAACGTCTACACCAACGGCATCATGATGGAGCGCATCTGCCCCGTGGGTCACGGACAGACGCGGCTCGACTACATGTACTTCTTCCAGGACGGCACGTCGCAACTCGACGTCGCGAAGGCGGTGGCGTCGTCGGAAGTGACGACCGAAGAAGACGTGATGATCACCGAAGCGGTGCAGCGCAATCTCGACGCCGGCGCCTACGACATCGGCCGCCTTTCGCCGCGCCATGAAGGCGCGGTGGCGTGGTTCCAGGACTGCGTGCGGCGCGCGACGGCCTAAGCAGGAAGATCGGACATCAAACGAAAAGGGCGGCCGGTGAGGCCGCCCTTTCTGTTGTCAGGCCGAAGCGGCTCAGTCGCCCTTGTTACCGACGTCGTCGCCGAAGCGCTTCATCAGCTTGATGCCGATGGTGCGCGGCTGCGCCAGCAGCTGGTACGTCTGCGCGCCGCAGGTGTACGGGTTACACGCGCCGAAACGGCCCAACTGGGCACGCTCGTCGGTGAAGTTCTTCACGTACAGCTCGGCACCCCAGTCATCCTGATCGACACCGAAGGTGGCATCGAACGTCGTCGAGGCCGGCGACTTACCGAGGACATAGCGCGCGCCGGTGAACGGAATGCCGCCCAGCTGGGTGCGCAGATCGGACCAGATGCCGCTCTGATGCACCAGCGATGCCTGAACGTGGGCGTTGAAGTTGTCGCCCAACAGCCACTCATACCGCGCGCTGGCGTTGACCTTCCAGCGCGGCGTGATGGGCAGCTGCGTGCCAATCGGCGCGTCGGCGGATGCGTTCACGCACGGCACTGTCAGGTCCTGACAGAACGGCTGGGTGAGCGATGCATCATTGTAGGCGCCACTGCTCGACAAGGTCAGCCCATCGATCGGCAGATAGGAGACATCGAACTCCGCGCCCTTGACCCGCGCGCCCCCGGCGTTCTGGACGATGGTGATGGAGTTCGGACCGAGGAACGAGAACTGGATGCTCTTCCAGTCTTCCCAATAGAGAGCGCCGTTGACGCGCAGGCGATTGTCGAACCAGCTCGTCTTCCAACCGATTTCGTAGTTGGTCAGCGTGTCGGGCTTGTAGTTCGGCGACACGCCGGCGGCGATCACGCGGTTGGCACCACCTGGCCGGAAGCCGGTCGAGATCGTGCCGTAGACCATCTTGTCGTCGTCGATGTTCCACGTGAGGTTCACGCGGTGCGTCTCACCCGAACTGCTCGACTTGTTGTCGATGTCGGTACACGGCGTATTGTCATACGCGGCCGGTGCGAAGCAGTGCGCGCCCGGACGCAGCGGGTTCTCGTACGAATGGAAGCCGAAGAAGCCGAACAGGCTGTTGTTCGCGTTGAAGGCGCGAATGCCGGCGTTGAGGGTCAGCTCAGGCAGGATGTCGAACGCGGCGTCGGCGAAAACGGCGCGGTCGGTATCGACGCGGAATTCATCCGCGAGATAGACCGTGCTCGGCCAGCCGGTGACCGGATCGCCGGCTGACGGCGAGGTCACATAACCCGGCACCGTGTAGTTCTGCAGGATCTTGTGGGTCTGGTTCTCGTAGAAGAGACCGGCCGTCACGCGCCAGCGGTTTTCCTTTGGCGTCGAGATGCGCAGTTCGTGGCTCTGCTTGCTGAACACGTCATGGCCGAGCACGACCTGCGACGGATTGATGTTCGCGCCGCCGCCGTCATAGAAGGCCGCGTAGGACGAACCGAACAGCTGATCGTACCAGTAGGTGTAGTCCGAATAGTCCGCCTGCGAGTCGAGCGAGCGGTGCATGTAGCCGCCGGAATAGACGACATCGAGATCCCAGATCTTGCCCTGCGCCGTCAGCGCCGCCTGATACCAGCTGTCGCGCACGAACTCCGGATTGTAGTGCTGTACCTTGAGGTCGCCGACCGTCGGGTCCGAGCCCCAGAAGCCGTTCGACTTTTCCGTCTGCGCCGTGAAGGTGGGCGTCAGGGTCCAGCTGTCGTTCAGATCGATGCGGAGCGCGGCGCGACCGCCGACCTTGTCGACGGTGTTGTAGTCGTTCTTGACGAACGCCGCGTTGGTGATCGGGAACGTGCCGCCCCCCGGCAGATCGTAGACGCGCGTGCCCGGCACGTTGTCGATGTACCCGCCGTCGTGCTCACGCCAGCCGACGAGGCGGATGGCCATGTGGTCGTCGATCGGCAGGTTCAGCATGCCGTGCGTCGTCCAGCCATAACTGCCGTGATCGATGCTGTTGGCTTCGCCTTCGATGTTGGCCGCATAGCCCGTGGTATCGGGCTTGTTGGAGATGATGCGGATGGTGCCCGACAGCGAGCTCGCGCCATAGAGCGTGCCCTGCGGACCGGACAGCGCTTCGACGCGCTCGATGTCGTAAGTCGGGATGTCGAGCGTGCCGCCGATGTTGGTGATCGGCTGTTCGTCGAAGTAGACGCCGGCTGTCGGCTGCGGACCCGAGTGGTTGCCGTTCTGGTCGGTGACGATGCCGCGCATCGTGATGTTGGCGAGACCCGGACCGCCGTTCGAGCCCTGGCCGCTGACCGAATAGGTCACGCTCGGCATGTAGCGCGAGAACGAGGTGAAGTCGGTCAGGTTCAGGGAGTTCAGCTTGTCGCCGGTGAACGCCTGGACGTTCATCGGGACCTTCTGGATGTCCTCACTGCGCTTTTCCGCTGTAACAACGACGGTCTCGAGACCGCCATTGGTCTGCGCATGCGCCGGCAGTCCCGTCAGCATGGTCGACGCCAGCAGCGCCGGACCGATAGCCAAACTTTTCCGGCCGACACGTGTCCGAATTTTCATGCAATTGCCCCTCAGCAAGCCGCGGACCCGCTCGGAATCCCGGCATTTCATGGCGGGATATGACAACGCCCGTCACGCTGGCGTCAACAGATTGGGCACGCACAAAAAGTGAGCTACAGCGCGGAAATTCTGAGCATGTTGCAATTGCTACACAGGTGTTTGCGGTGCGTTCGGGTAGCAGGTCAGCGTGTCGCCGAGTGCGTCTTTGAGCGGGCCGAGCCAGGGTTCGAAGCTCTTCCACTGCTCGACACCGTCGCGGAAAATGGGCTTTCGCACCTGCTCAGAACTTGCGGTACGGACGGCGCGGGGATTTTCGTAGAAGCGCAGGCACTGTTCTTCGAACGGCAGACCGCAGTAATCGAGCAGGCGGCGGACCTCGGCTTCGGGGTTGTCGACCATCTGCTCATAAAGAACGCGGTGCACGCGGCCCGGCAGAATGTCGTCGTAGTGTGCCATCAAATCCACATAGTCGGCGTAGTACCGGCCAAGGTCTTCGAGGCTGTAGGTGAACGCCTGGCCGCGCGCGAAATGCTGCTTGAAGCAGGAGAAGCAGCAGCCGAGCGGATGACGCCGCGCGTCGATGATCTTCGCATTCGGCAGAATGAGGTGAATGAAGCCGGTGTGCAGGAAGTTGTTCGGCATCTTGTCGATGAAGAACGGCCGATCGGTTTTGCGATAGACGCGCGTCTTCTCGAGATACTCGGCGCCGAGTGCGGCAAGTTGCTCGTCCGTCATCGTGCCGAGTGCGGCGGGATAGTCCGACACCTTGCTCTTGCGGCCCGGGCCGCCGATGTGGCGGGCCATGTTGCCGATCTCGTGCAACTCCATCGTGCCTTCGACCTGCGAATGGCTGGAGAGGATCTGCTCGAGCAGTGTCGAGCCGGCACGCGGCAGGCCGACGATGAAGATCGGATCGGGCGATGGGTCGCCGGTGCCCTTGCGCGCCGCGATCAGTTCGGGCGTGAAGAACGCTTTCGACGCGGTCACATGGTCGGTGGTGTTTGCCGCATCATAAGGCACCTCTTTCAGCCGCAGCGTATTGCCGCGGGCGTAATACTCGAACGCCTTCTCGTATTGCCCCGCATCTTCGAACGCCTTGGCGAGCGCGAATTCGAAATGCAGCCCATCATCGGCCGGCAGATCGGTGCGGGCACGCTGCGTCTCCATCGCCGCAATGTCGGCATCGCTGAAGCGCACGGTCTTGAGGTTGGCGAGGCTCCAATAGGCCTCACCGAGACTGGGCTGCAGCGCGATGCTCTTGTGATAGGCGGCGATGGCTTCCTTCTGCTTGCCCTGCGTCTTCAGGGTGTGGCCATAGCTCATCCACACCTTGGGATGCTGTGCGGCGCTCGATTTGACCAGCACCTCGTAGATGTCGCTCGCCGCATCGTATTCACCGAGTTGGCCGAGCGCCGCAGCTTTGAGGGCGCGGAAGCCGACATTGCGCGGATCGGCGTGCAGCAAAATGTCGAGCTGCTCCACCGCCTGCTGCGGCTGGTTGTGGCGATAAAGAATGGCGGCGTAGTTGTTGCGCGCCGCTGTAAAGCCCGGTGCCAGTTCGAGTGCGCGCGACAACAACGCTTCGGCATCTTCATAGCGGCGCAGACGGGCGCCGATCTCCGCCAGCATCCGCATCGCGCCGACATCCGTCGGATGCGCCTTCAATATGTCGCGCAGCAATTGTTCGGCGACGGCGAGGCGGCCATCGACCAGCGCCGTCGCTGCTTCCATCAGCTTCGGATCGTTCGACGATGCCTTGAGATGCAGCGCATAGGCTTCATCCGCGCCATCGGTATCGCCGGCCAGCGTCAGTTCATCGGCGAGGCGGCGCCACGCATCGGGAAATTTCGGACTGAGCGACAGCGCCCGCGAAACCGCGGTGCGCGCTTTCTTCGCCTGCCCCAGTGCGCCAAGCGTCAACCCGTATTCGAGATGCGCGATGGCGGCCTTCGGTTGCCCGGCCGACAGCGGCTCGAGCACTGCCAGCGCATCCTCCAGGCGCCCCTGCAAACGCAGCGCGACGCCGAGCAGCAGCTGTGCCTGCGGCACGCCCGGCACGGCTTTCAGGATTTCACGCGCCTGCTCTTCGGCGAGCACGGGATCGCTGCCGAGAAGCCGCTCGGTATGCGCGAGTGCGGTCGAAAGAGAGCCAGTCTGTTCTGTTGCCGCCAAGGAAACTCGCCAAGCGTCGGGATCGCGGACAGTATAGCGGGACAAAAGGTTCAGGGGAGAGTGCGATGCCGCAGTTCAAGACCATTCCGCTCGCGGGCATGAATATCCGC